>CBDTUV010000029.1:0-15394 GCA_965363575.1 uncultured Pseudorhodobacter sp.
CGCTGCCGGGTTTTAGGTATTTGGACCAAGATGAAATGGAAAGACGGTTTAGGCCGTGGTCAGGCTGTCCATTTTGTTGGCCAGTTTGATGTCGCGGTCTGACAATCCGTTCACGTCATGCGTGGTCAGCGTAACCGTCACGGTTTTGTAGACATTCGACCATTCCGGGTGATGATCCCATTTTTCGGCCCAAAGTGCCGCGCGGGTCATAAAGCCAAACGCCTCAATGAAATTGCGAAAGATGTAGGTTTTGGTGATGGCATCGCGGGCGGGGTCTGTTGCCCAACCATTGGCCAAAAGCGGGGCAAGGGCGCTGCGATCTGTAAGCGGTTCGGCTTTCATCTGTGGCTCCTATCGGGGTTAGATTTGGTCGGGATCATCCGGGGTCTGGCGGCGAAACGGGCCGTAGGCGGTGGTCACTTCGATATCTTCGGTTACGGCATTACGCTCGGCCTCCAGATAATCAGCCACTGCGCGGGCAAAGCCATCATTCGCGATCCAATGCAAGGAATGGACAGGAACAGGCAAATAGCCGCGCGCCAGTTTGTGGTCGCCTTGCGCCCCGGCCTCGACCCGCTGCAAACCATGGGCGATGGCCCAATCGATGGCGCGGTAATAGCACAGTTCAAAATGCAAACAGGGATGATCCTCGGTGCAGCCCCAATAGCGGCCAAAAAGCGTATCGCGGCCAATGAAATTCAGCGCACCGGCAACGGGTGTGTCCCCGTCAAAGGCCAGCACCAGCAAAATGTCATCGCGCATCGTGGCGTGAAAGGCATCAAACGCCGGGCGGGTTAAGTAAGGCGTGCCCCATTTGCGCGCGCCGGTATCTTGGTAAAACTGCCAAAATGCATCCCAATGGGCGGGCTGAATGGCGTCACCGGTCAGCGATTGAATATCAAGCCCGGCGCTATTGGCGGTGTGGCGTTCCTTGCGGATGGCCTTGCGCTTGCGCGATGAAAGCTGTGCAAGGAAACCGTCAAAATCGGCGTAGCCGTTGTTATGCCAATGATATTGCTGGGTAACCCTGTGCATCAGGCCAAGTTCAGTGCCGCGCGTAGCCTCACCTTCGGTACAAAAGGTGATGTGCAGCGACGAAAGCCCGTTCTGCTGGGCCACCTGTGTGGCGCCTGCGATCAGGGCAGCGGTGCCCTCATCCTCGGCACCCGGAAGGGTTAGGAATCGGCGACCCGTGGCAGGGGTGAACGGCACAGCGACCTGCAGCTTGGGGTAATAGCGCCCGCCCGCACGTTCAAACGCCTGCGCCCAAGCGTGGTCAAAAATATACTCACCCTGAGAGTGGTTTTTTGCAAACATTGGCATCGCGGCAATCGGTACACCGCCTTTGCGCGCGACAATCGGCCGGGTCTGCCAGCCACTTTGGCCGCCAATAGACCCCGACTGTTCCAGCGCCATCAGGAATCGATGCGTCGTGAACGGGTCAATAGGCCTGCTTTGCGCCGCCTCGGGGCAGGCGAGCGCATCCCAGTCCTGCGCCGAAATCTCAGCAAATCGGCTGTGCAACGTGATCTCAATCTCGGCCATGGAACATTCTTTGCAAGGCTGCGTGCCACTGGCAAGCTGGGGCCGATAGGCGCAAGGTCAAGCCGGAACAGGGGGGAGATACTTCTCAAAAGTGATATTTTGCGCATGCTCGCGTGCTTGCGACTCGGCCTCTGGCGACGTGATGGTCCAGCACAAAATCACTGCGCCCGCATTGCGCAATTCGGTCACGCGGGCGCGGTCCAAATCACCCGCCTCATGCGAGATAAAGCACGCTTTGGCATGGTCATAATCAGGAATTTCGCGCAGGCGGTCGCAAATTGCAGGCGCAATCGGTTGCCAATCAGCAGCGTCAAAGGACGAGGTGGTGATCCCGCGCGGTACATGTGGCATCAGCCGCGCCATGACAATCACCGAATAGGGGTTGAACGACATCACCGCCACAGGGCCTTCGTAGTCGGCCAAGGCTTGCGCTGTCGCCGCCTCCAGCTTGCCGTCGGTGGGGCCCAGCTCGCCTTGTTGGTCTTTCAGCTCAATCAACAACGGCACGCGGCCCGCCACCAGTTTCAGCACCTGTTTCAGGCTGGGGATATTTTCGCGCCCACCACGCAACGGGATATACGACAGCTCGGTCGCAGAGCGTTGGTTGACCGGGCCGGTTTCCATCGTCAGCCGGTCCAGCGTTTCATCGTGGAACACCACAGCCTTGCCATCGCGCGACAATTGCAAATCAATTTCAATGGCATAGCCAGCTTTGATCGCCGCACGAATGGCCGCGCGAGAGTTTTCGGGGCGACCATCGCTGACATCATGCAACGCGCGGTGCGCGATGGGCTTGGTCAAAAAGTCGGGGTGAAGCTCAGTGGACATGATGTATCGCTTTTCGGCTGGTCGGGGAGGGGGGCTGTCTGCCCCCCAATCCGGTTTTGGCATTGCCAAAACCTTCCCCCCCCGAGGATATTTTTAAACAGGTAAAGCAGGGCGGCGGTTTAGGCCGAAATTTCAAAGATACCTTCGATTTCCACCGCAACCCCCAAAGGCAGCGAGGCGGCAGACACGGCAGACCGCGCGTGGCGGCCAGCATCGCCCAAAATATCCACCAAAAAGTCCGACGCGCCATTGATGACTTTGGGTTGATCAACAAAATCAGCGGTGGAATTGACAAAACCCGTCAGCTTTATCACCCGTTTCAGCCGCGACAGATCACCGCCGCAGGCCGCATTGACCTGTGCCAAAAGAGAGATCGCGCAACGCTGGGCAGCGGCGGCACCGTCTTCTACGCTCATGGTGTCGCCAAGCCGACCTTTGATCAGACCGTCAGGTCCTTGGCTGATCTGACCCGAAACATAAAGCGTATGGCCGTCCAGAACAAAGGGTACATAATTGGCCGCAGGGGCCGGGGCATTGGGCAAGGTGATGCCGCGTTCGGCAAGGCGGGATGAAATGGTCATGATAGATCCTTTTTACTTGGTTGGGGCCACGTTATCGTTTTTTATGCCAATGGTGAATTGGAAAGTGACGTGTTTGCCGTTTGCCATTGCGAAACGACCCGTCTTGTGGCTGCGGCCCATAGGTTTGGGCCCGGACGATCCTTTTTTGGGCCTGCAAGCCACGTTAACTTTCGCGGAAGGCGCGCGCAAAGTAGTCGGTGAACGGTTTGATGAGAAAGGCCAATGGCGTCCGCGCCTCGGTACGAAAAAACGCCTCTACCGGCATGCCGGGGATCAGGGTTAGGCCTTTCAGCTTTTCAACCTCACCGACATCGGGTGCAATTTCGGCGCGGTAGTACGACGCTTGGGTCGCGGGGTCAGTCAGGGTATCGGCAGAAATGACGGTGATATGCCCTGTCAATTCGGGTGTGCTGCGGGAGGGAAAGGCCGAAAAGACCAAGTTTACCGGCTGGCCCAGACTGATCTGATCAATGTGCAGCGGCTCAATCTTGGCGTAAATCAGCAAGGGGCGGTCTTGCGGAATCAAATAGAGCACTGGATCGGCCGCGCGCAACACCGCCTGTGGCGTAGTGACTTGCAAACCCAAAACGACCCCCGACACTGGTGCCACAATATCCAGCCGCGCCACCCGTTCCATCAGCGCGCGGCGGCGTTCGGCCAATTCCAATGCGCGGTACCCAAGTTCGCGAAGCTGAGTGTTTGCCTCCTCACGCCGGGCCGCGCCAAGTTTCAGCACTTCTATCGCAATCTCGGTGATGCGGCCTTGGGCTTGGGCGCGGCTTGCGGCCAACTCACCAACCAGCCCTTGCAGCCGCGCCGTTTCGCGTTGCAATCCAAGCACGCGGCTTGCCTGGGCCAAGCCTTTGGTCAGCAAACCTTGTTGCGATACCAATTCTTGATCAATCAATCCAAGCTGCACCGATAGCGCGTGTGATTGCGCATCAATTCCCATCACTTGGCTGTCAATCTGCGCGCGGCGTTTGGACAATTGCGCCACTTGTTGCGCCAGACTGTCCTTGCGCGCCTCAAACAGGCGGCGCTGCCCGACCGTCAGACCTGCCACATCAACCCGTGTTTGCGCGGCATCCAGCACCTCTGGCGGAAAGGCGATGGTCAGCGCGTCATCACGCTCGGCCTCCAGCCGTCCTTGCCGGGCCAATATTTCAAAAAACTGCGCTTCGACGATCGCCAGTTCCGATTTCACCGCCGCCCCATCCAACCGCAACAACAGCGCACCCGCCGCAACCGCTTGCCCTTCGGTCACATGGATAGAGGCCACAACACCCCCATCTGGGTGCTGAACGATCTGGCGGTTTTGCGCCACCTCAATTCGGCCCGCCGCAACAATGGCCCCGGTGATCGTGGTCATCACGCTCCATCCGCCAAAGCAGCCAACCAGCAGGAAAAGCGTGACAAACCCAATCGCAACAGGTCGCCGCACGGGCCATTCGTCACGTGGCGGGCCTTGACCAGAACCCCTCATGCAACACCCCCAAGTCCGGGACTATGCGCAATGTCGGTATGGTTTCGAACCATCTCGCGCAGCACGTGGTCGCGCGGGCCAAAAGCGCGGCGCGTGCCATCCTCCAGCACCAAAAGCATATCACATTCTTGAATGGCGGCGGGGCGATGCGCCATGATCAGCACCGAATGGCCCGCCGCTTTCATCGCCTTGATCGCTTGGTTCAGCGCATGCGACCCCTCGTTGTCCAAGTTTGCATTCGGCTCATCCAGAACCAACAGCACGGGGTCGCCAAACAACGCCCGCGCCAGCCCGATCCGCTGTATTTGCCCCCCCGAAAGCCGCCCCCCAATCGCAGACACCGGCGTGTCATAGCCATTGGGCAGTGCCAAAATCATCTCATGCGCGGCGGCGCGCTGGGCGGCGGCGACAATCAACGCGGCATCGGGCGCGTCGGCCAACCGCGCAATATTGTCGGCAATCGTGCCATCAAACAGCGAGACCCTTTGCGGCAAATACCCGATCATCGCGCCCAAAACATCGGGGTCATACTGGTCCAACGTTGCCCCATCCAGCCGGATTTTCCCGCCCGCAGGTCGCCAAACCCCAATCAACGCCCTTGCAAGGCTGGACTTCCCCGACCCCGACGCGCCAATGACCCCAAGCGCTTGGCCCGGATGCAGCGAAAAGGACACCATCCGCAACACGGCGCGCGTGGCCCCCGGCGGCACCACGGTTAACGAGGCCACGTCCAGCATCGCACGCGGCCGCGGCAGCGCCGTCCGCGCCACCTCGGGCGGTTGCAGCGTTAGCAATGCCGCCAACCGTCCCCGCGCCTCTTGCGCGCGTTGCACCAGCGCCCATTGGCTGACCAACACTTCAATCGGGGCCAAAGCCCGCCCCAAAAGGATGGATCCCGCGATCATCGCGCCCCCGCTTAACTGCCCCTGCAGCACCAGATACGCCCCGACCCCCAGCATCGCTGATTGCAAAAACAGCCGAAATGTCTTGGACGCCACGGTAAAGGCCCCGCCCACATCCCCCGCCTCAATCGCCGCCCGCAAGGCCGCGGCGCGCGCACGGCGCCAACGTTCAAACCCAGCCCCCGCCATGCCAAGCGCCTGCACCACCTCGGTTTCCGATTTCAGGTTTTCCCCCAGCCTGTCCGCGATGCCAACGGTACGATTGGCCCGCATCAAAGGGGCCTGCGCCATGTGGCGGTTCAAAGCCGTCAACGCAATCAGGCACGCCGCCCCCGCAATCGCCAACCAGCCCAAAACCGCGTGAAACACAAAAATCGCGGCGAAAAACAACGGGGTCCAGGGCAAATCAAACACCGCCAGATGCACGGGTGATGACAAATAGCGCTGCACCGCCTCCAGATCACGCTGCGCACCCTGCGCCGCAACATCATTGGGGGCCAGCGTCAACCGCCGCACCGCTGCTTGAAACACCCGCTTGTCCAGCGCATCTTGAAACCGCGCGCCGACACGCGCCACGATTTGGTTGCGCAAATGGTCCAAAACCCCCATCACCACAAACATCGCCACCATCAAGATCGACAAGGCCACCAGCGTCGCCTCAGACCGGCTGCCCAACACCCGATCATAGACCTGAAGCATGTAAAGCGGCCCTGTCAACATCAGCAAATTCACAAAAAAGCTAAATATAAACAGCACAGTATACAGCGCCCGCCCGCCCCGCCGCGCGGCAGAAAGCTCTTGCAACCCAGTGAAGTGATCTTGCGATGGCATGGTTTGGCGGCCTGATAAACTACCCATTCAGGCCAATATCGCGCCAAAAGCTTAAGGCGGCGTAATCAAACGCCGCCTTCCGTCAAAACCCCCGTCAAAACCCAATCAATTCCCGCTAAAAATCCCCAAAACCTCTTTCAAGATCCGGTCCGCAAGATCATCTTGCACGCCTTGCACCGGATCTTGCGCCTGCGGTTGGTACTGGCTTTCGGGTGTCGGCTGATACTGATCATACTGTTGGTTTTGCAGGTTCTGCTGGGTCGGGGGCAGGCGCGGTTCTGGGATCAGCATGGGCAAGGGCCGCACGGGCAAACCATCATGAACCCGCAGCATCACCTCATGCCAAATCTCGGCAGGCAGCCCGCCGCCCGTTACACCGGCCAAGGGCGTGTTGTCATCATACCCCATCCAAACCCCGGCCACATAATCGGCGGTAAACCCAATAAACCAAGCATCCCGCGCGGCTGATGTGGTCCCGGTTTTACCAGCCGATTGCCGCTCGCCCAGCTTGGCGCGCCCACCTGTGCCGCCTTGCACCACTTCATACATCATATAGGTCAGATACTCGGCGGCTTGCTGCGAAATCACCCGCTCACCAATCCCGCCATCTTGGCCCAGCAGCGGTTGGTCGTCACCTTTCAGCCGCAGGTCGATCAACCCATAAGGGCGCACCGACGACCCGCCGTTCAAAATGCCTGCATAGGCACCAGTCATTTCCAACAGGCTTGATTCGGAGGCCCCAAGCGCCAGCGCAGGCCCGGCGGCCAAATCGCTTCTTATCCCAAAATCTTCGGCCACTTTGCGCACCACATCGCGCCCCACCGCCTCGGATATCCGCACGGCGGCGGTATTGACCGATTGCTCCAGCGCTTTGGTCAGCGTGATCAGCCCCAGATATTTGTTGGTATAGTTGCGCGGTGAATAGGGGCCAGACCCGCGCACATTGATTGTCAGCGGCGCATCCTCGACATAATCGGCAGGGGTATAGCCCAAATCCATCGCGGCGGCATAAACGAATGGCTTGAACGCCGATCCGGTTTGCCGTTTCGCCATGGTCGCGCGGTTAAAGCTGCCCGGAGGGGCCGCATGCCGCCCCCCAACCATCGCCCGCACCGCGCCATCCGCCGACATTACAACCACAGCCGCCTCGGTCTTGGACCCCTCGCGCAGCTTGCTGTCAAGCACTGCCGCCAGCGCCGATTCCGCTGCTTTTTGCATGCGCTGATCCAATGTGGTGCGCATGATCACGTCTTCGGTCGTGTCCTTGGTCAGGAAATCCGGCCCTTCGCCCATCACCCAATCGGCAAAATACCCGCCGGCCCGGGCCTCAGCTGCGGTGGACAGCGTGGCGGGGTTGCGCAAAGCGGCTTCATGCTCGGCCATCGTCAGATAGCCTTGCTCTTGCATCAGGTCCAACACCACCGCCGCCCGATCTTGCGCGCGTTTCAGGTTGTTGGTCGGCGCATAGGTAGACGGCGCTTTCAGCAATCCCGCCAGCATCGCCCCTTCGGCGGCATCCACCTTATTCGCGGATTTGCCGAAATAGCGTTGCGACGCCGCCTCAAACCCGCGCGCGCCCGCACCCAAATAGGCCCGGTTGAAATAGATCGTCAGGATTTCTTCCTTGGTGTATTTTGTCTCCAGCGCCAGCGCGAACGGCACTTCGCGGATTTTGCGCACCAAGCCCCCTTGGCGACAATCTGATTCGTAATCCGCCTCGGATTTCCACGTGGCCGCATCATATGGCACACCCAGACACAGCAATTTGGCAACCTGCTGGGTAATCGTCGACCCACCGTTCCCCGAAAGCGGCCCTCGCCCTTCGCGCATGTTGATGCGAACCGCACTGGCTATGCCGCGCGGCGAAATCCCATAGTGCCAATAGAATCGCTTGTCCTCGGTCGCGACCACCGCGTCGTGCAGGTATTTCGACACGGTTCCCGCCGTGCTTGACCCGCCAAACGTCTCACCGCGCCAGGCAAAGACCTTGTCGTCGCGGTCGAGCAGCGTCACCGACCCCCGCGCGCGGGCATCCAGCAAGTCGTTCAACGGCGGCAATTGCGCGTAAAAGTAAAACGTCACCAACGCAAGAATAAGCGCAAACACCGCGCCAATCCGCCACGTGATCCCCCAGATCATCCGCCAGATCAGGCCGACAAACGCCGCAATCCACCCCGAAATGCCCCGCCTGCGTGGCGCACGCTTTTTCGGCGGCTTGCGGCTGCGCGGCGGGGATGACTTTTTGGCCCCCGCCGGGGTTTTGTAGCGACGATCCGCTACCAAAGGGGGGGGCCTATTGCCTGATCTGCTCATCCGTTTGTGATCCCGTGTTTTCACGATTTATTGCGCGCAGAATAGCTTGCCTGAGTCTGATTGTAGAGCCTTAACGCAGCGTCGATTCACGGGATATGTGCCTAATATTTAATCAAACACGCTAAAAAGTGCAAAAATTGTGCAACTTTTCAGTTTTTCGCGCCTCACACCCCCGCCTTGCCTTGTGCTGCACCTGCAAACCAACCGCTCCTATCCCCATAAGGTCGGCCCCCGCGCCGGGCGAGCCATGCAAAAAAAGGGGAAGTTCGTGAAACTGATTATCGCAGCAATCAAACCATTCAAGCTCGAGGAGGTCCGCGAAGCGCTGACCACCCTTGGCGTTCGCGGAATGATGGTCACTGAAATCAAAGGTTTCGGCTCTCAGTCGGGCCATACGGAAATCTACCGCGGCGCCGAATATGCAGTGAACTTTGTGCCGAAAATGCGCCTTGAAATCGTGGTGCCTGACACCCTTGCCGATGCCGCAGTCGAAACCATCGCGAGAACGGCCAAAACCGGCAAAATCGGTGACGGCAAAATCTTTGTGCTGGACGTAAGCCAAGCCCTGCGCGTGCGCACCGGCGAAACCAATGATGACGCGCTGTAAGCAGCGGGCGAAGGAAATCAACATGAAAAATCTGACTTCAATTCTGGGCACAGCACTACTGCCCACCCTCACAGCCCTGCCCGTCTGGGCGCAAGAGGCTGCCGCCGAGGCAACCCCAATCGTCAACAACGCCTTCATCTTCAACACCTTATTGTTCCTAATCGGCGGCTTTCTGGTGTTCTGGATGGCCGCAGGCTTTGCCATGCTCGAAGCAGGCCTCGTGCGGTCCAAAAACGTCTCGATGCAGCTGACCAAAAACATCGCCCTCTTTGCCATCGCATCCCTGATGTACTGGCTGGTTGGCTACAACCTGATGTACCCCGGTGACGCCTGGACTGTCGCAGGCTGGATCGGTGGCTTCTCTCCTGCCGTCATCCAAGGCGACATCGCCCCTGATGCGGCCTATGCGGTCGGCTCTGACTTCTTCTTTCAGTTGATGTTCTGCGCCACCACCGCCTCTATCGTCTCTGGCACCTTGGCCGAGCGTATCAAACTGTGGCCCTTCCTCCTTTTCACCACCATCCTCACCGGCCTGCTTTACCCGATTGAAGCGTCTTGGCAGTGGGGCGGCGGCTGGCTCTCGGCTGCGGGCTTTAACGACTTTGCAGGCTCCACCCTCGTTCACGCAGCGGGCGGTGCGGCGGCACTGGCAGGCGCAATCATCTTGGGGCCACGTCTGGGCAAATTCGGCAAGGATGGCCGTGTTCACCCAATGCCGGGGTCCAACCTGCCACTGGCCACCTTGGGCACATTCGTTCTGTGGCTGGGCTGGTTCGGCTTTAACGGCGCCTCCCAACTTGCCTTGGGTACTGAGGCTGATGCCAACGCCGTCGCAATCATCTTTGCCAACACCAACATGGCAGCGGCGGCCGGCGCAATTGCCGCGATGATCCTGACCCAGCTCCTCTACAAAAAGGTTGATCTTACCATGCTTTTGAACGGCGCTTTGGCTGGCCTTGTGGCGATCACCGCTGGCCCGCTGGACCCAACACTGTTTGGTGCAATCTGGATCGGTGCAATCGGCGGTATCATCGCTGTGGTCGTCGTCCCGCTGCTTGACAAAGCCCAGATCGACGATGTCGTCGGCGCAATCCCGGTCCACCTCGTCGCAGGGTTCTGGGGCACCATGGCCGTGCCGTTCTACACCGAAGGGGCCAGTTTTGGCGCACAGGCAATGGGCTTTATCGCCGTCGCGGGCTTTATGTTTGTTGCCTCGGCTGTGGTTTGGACCGTCCTCAAGGCCACAATCGGCCTGCGCCCGTCCGAGGAAGATGAAATCCTGGGCTTGGACAAAGCCGAGCTTGGCCTCGATGCCTACCCTGAATTCAGCGTCTAACCCACGCCCAAAAATGACAAGAAGCCCGGACCATGCTGTCCGGGCTTCTTGCGTTCATGCCATCCCAGGCGCTTAATACCCGGCGCCTTGATAACAGGCCAAAACCAATATTCTTCGATCCAAGGTTTTCAAAACGTAAGCAATTTTCGATGCGTCAGGGTGGCGAATTTCGCGCCCCATACCGAAAAAATGTTGGCATGGGGCGCGCAGAGAATGGATATAGCTTGATCAAATATAGTTCATTTTAGAATTCTGAAATCAGGAACGATTGACTCAAATCAATCGCATCGACTCATTTTCAAAAACGAATTGGCCATGAAAAAGGTGCAAGACGCTTGTCATTGCCCGCCAGCCTTCGCCCCCCGCAACCGATAGCGCGCAAACCCAGCCGGCGTTCTATACAGCAGTTCAATCGCCAAGCCGTCCTGCCCTGTCAAATACTCCGCCGCCTTGGGCGAGGTTTCAAATACAAAACTGCTCCACGGCATCGGCGCAAACCGCCAATTTGGCTCGGTCGCCAAGTCCATGGGCGAAATGCGCGCGATCTCGTTCAACAACACGTTGCGCACGGTGACCGAACTTTCGAACACCATCTGCTCCGCGCAATCGCCAAGCAAAGCGGCATAGGTGCTGGCCCGGTAATTGTTGGTGGCGACAATGAATTCGGCATTAAGGTCAATCGGTACGCCTTGATAGCGCAGGTCCACAATGCGGCGCGCCTCTGGGTTGATCAGCGCACCTGCCGTCGAATAGCGGGCAGGTTGGGTCGGGTCTATTTGATAGGTCAGCCCAAAAATCACATCGAAATTATAGGATGGAAAGTCATCATTCAGCAGCGGCTGGTCTTGCTTGCCTGCCTGCACTTGGTGAAACGCTGCTGCAGACCGTTCCAGCCATGTCACAATGTCCGCACCGCGCAGTCGCAACGCGCAGATCGTATTGGGAAAACAGTATAAGTCAGCAATGTTGCGCTGATACACCGGGCCTACAGGAATGTCAGTATAGTTCCCCGGCCCGGCCCAGCCCCCCACTTTGAACGGTGCCGCCGCTGACAGCACAGGCAGGCCCGCATGTTCGGTACCGGCCAAATGTTCGGTGACAAAACGCTGCTGCGCGCGGCACACAATCTGCACCGTCTGGCAATTTTTGATCAGCGCGAAATAGCTGTGCAGCGGGCGCATCGTCGCCCCCACTGGAAAGCGCATGTAATCCAGCGTGGCCTTATGGGCCTTTCGCGCGGCGTTTAGCACAGGGGCTGCACCCTTCGCCTTCGGTTTGGGTGCGGCCACTGGCAGCACATGCCCTGCGCCGTCCAATACATGCCACCGCCCAGCGTCGCGTTTCAACTTCAGGTCAATCACCCCCAGATGCGACCCCCAGAATCCCGCCATCACCGCAGGCGTGCCATCCACCGTGCCGCGCTCGGTATCCAGCCCCGGAACACCCGCAAATTGCGCTGATGGAAACAGCATATGCGTATGCCCGGTAATCAGCGCGTCCACCCCCGGCAAACGCGCCAGTGGTCTGCCGGCGTTTTCCATTCCGTCACGGTGCGCGGTCGCCCCAATCCCGGTATGGGCCAGCACCACCACAATATCCGCGCCCGCCTCACGCATTTCGGGGATCAAGGCCGCGGCGGTTTCGACCATATCGCGTGATTGGATTGCGCCACGCAGTATCGTCTCATCCCAAGTCACGATTTGCGGCGGCAACAGCCCCAACACGCCAATCTTGATCGGATGCAAAACGCCGGCCCCATCGCGCAGGCTGCGGTCCAGCATCACATAGGGCGGCAACAGTCGCTTGTCGTGCCGCGCGTCCGCCCCGCGCTTGATCAAGGCATTCGCGCTGACAAACGGAAATGCGCTGCCCGCCAAACTGGCTTCCAAAAACGCCAGCCCATAGTTGAACTCATGGTTGCCAATGTTTGCGGCGTCATAGCCCAGCACATTCATCGCCGCGATCACCGGGTGCAAATCGCCCATCCGCATCCCGCGATCATGGGCCATATAGTCGCCCAAGGCGCTGCCTTGCAGCAGGTCGCCATTGTCCAGCAACACCGTATTGCCAGCGCCCGCCCCAACAGATTTTCGCACCGCCGCGATCACTGCCGCAGTATGCGCCAGCCCCAAACCTTCGATCGGGCGATCATTGTAGTAATCATAAGGGAAAACTTGCGCATGCAGATCCGTCGTCTGCATAATCCGCAGATGGGCCTGACCTTTTGCCAAATTGATCGAAAAAGGATGCGGAACAATTATCACCGATGTAACAGCTCTCACCTATGTTGATATTTACGGGCCGCGCCCAAACAGACAGGTCTGCAAGTCAAGGCGATAACCGATCTTTTCTATCCAGAGAATGGCGTGCGTAATAATATTTCCTCTCTGGGTTGTTTTTGCCGAAATACTCTAACGGTTGCGGTGATTGCCATGCGTGCCCTCGCGTGGCATCACCGCGCCACAGTGCGGTGCCAAGGAAAACCCAAGGGGCAAATATGATTTTGATGGATTCATTGGTCTTTGCCGGCTCGGCGCTGGACCGCGCGGCACTCCTGCGCAGCGATCCGCAGAAAATGGCGGATCTTTTGGCCAATGGCGGGCAGGTTCTGCCCATTTGGCGCGGCAAACCCCTTATCACGCAGGGCACCGACCCCGGATGGCTGCCCATGGGCCACCCCGCTCTTGCCCATGGCACCGACCCCGTGTTTCTCGGGCTGGATGACGGCATCCCCCGCTTTGCCCTCGATATATCCGATTGGTCGCCCGAGGCAGGCGCCGAGGCGATTGAGGCCGGGTTTTTCGACCCTTCCGCCCAATTCCACCCCAGCTTGCCCGACACCCACGCCTTTCTCGAACTGCGCGGTGTGATGACCCAGCTCACCCCCCGCGCGGCGGAACTGGTGGCCACCGCCAAGGCCGTGCTGCATTGGCACCGCAGCCACCGCTTTTGCGCCGTCTGTGGCGCCCCGTCCCATCCCATCAATGCAGGCTGGCAGCGCACCTGCGGCACCTGCGCCGCCCAGCATTTCCCGCGCACCGACCCTGTGGTTATCATGCTGATCCAACGCGGCAACAAACTCCTCTTGGGCCGCTCGCCGGGCTGGCCCGAGGGGATGTATTCCTGCCTCGCAGGCTTTGTCGAACCCGGCGAAACGATTGAGGCTGCCGTGCGCCGCGAGGTGCTGGAGGAAACCAATATCACGGTCGGCGATGTCCGCTATGTCACCAGCCAGCCTTGGCCTTTCCCCGCCTCGCTGATGATGGGCTTTATCGGCGATGCCACCAGCGACGCCATCACCATCGACCCCCACGAAATTGACGCCGCCCTTTGGGTCACGCGTGAGGATATGATGGACGTCATGGCAGGCCAGCACCCCACCATCCGCCCCGCGCGCAAAGGGGCCATTGCCTACCATCTCATCGCCCATTGGCTTGCAGACAAGATCGGCAAATAGGGTAGATTAACCACATTGGTTAAAAAATCGTAAACGCCCCCTGAAAAACCGCCCGAAAACGCCTATACCCTGATCAACTCAGCCCACTAAACCAACAAGAGCCAGCAATCGGCCAACCGCCAAGGATTTGCATGAAACTCAGCGCGAAAGAAGATATTGAGGCGCCGATCGCCTTTGTAACCTCAATCCTCACAGATTTTGAGATGTGGGAACGCGCTGCCATGCGCCGGGGTGCCGATGTCGAACGGCTTGATACCTTGCGCAAACCGGCTGCCGGTATGGAATGGAAAATCGGTTTTGATTACCGCGGCAAAAAACGCAAAATCGAACTGAAACTCCTGACCCTGACCCCCAATCAACGGCTGGAATTTGATTGCATGGCCGCCCCGGCCGAGGCGATTTTGGCGCTGGATATGGTCGAAATGGGGCCGCGCCGCACGCGTGTTGTGGCCACCGTTGATATTAAACCCCGCACCCTCGCCGCCCGCCTGTTTTTGCAATCCATGCGGCTTGCCAAGGCCAAAGTGACCCGCCGCTTCGGCCTTCGCCTTGCCCAAACCAGCGCGGATATCGAAGATCGCTACAAGGCCTTACAAGTAAAGGCATAAGGGCAGGGGTTTTCCCCCCGCCTCACACCCCTTCACAACCCGCCAAAAAACGCCTTAACCGCATCTGCAATGGCTGCATGGTCATGCATCCGCTCATCTCGGCCCTTTTCACAGACAAAGGCATCCTCAGGCTCTTCCTCCTTCAAAATCTCCAGCCCCGCCTCTGTGCAAACCCCCAGAAAATCGAAATGCGCAAGCGTTGGCGGTTCCAGATAGGTGGTCGTGACTTTAGGCAGCGCCGCAACCAAGGCACGCGACTCGATATCCAGATCCAAACCATGGATATTGTCCGGCGCACCAATCACCAGCATCGGGCGCGCAATACCCCCAAGACTTGCCTTGGAAAAACTCTGCGTCCCACCCAGATCAAACACGGCAAAGCCTGCAATCCGCGCATCTGCCAAATCACCCTGCATCGCCGCACGGTCGCTGGGCGACTTGGCCACGCCCCAACCGTCAAAAATCCCGCAAACCAACTCGCCCGGATGCGTGGCGCAAAACCCGTCAAACTGATCACCGTCATAGCGCCCGCCAGCCAAGGCCACAGCGGTAAACCCGCCCAAGGAATGGCCCGCCATGAAAATGCGCCCCGGCGCGACCACAGCGCCAATCTCGGCCCCGCCCATCACATAATCAATCACGCGGGAAATATCATGCGGGCGTTCCCACAGCATCCGCCGCTGATCGGGGTCTTTGTCAAAGGTGGTGGTGCCGGGGTGGTTTACCGCCGCCACAATATAGCCTTGGTCCACCAACGCTTGCGCCAGCCATGCCTGATTGTTGGCATTGCCAAACATCCCATGCGACAACACCACCAACGGGTGCGGCCCGGCAACCAACCCAGCGCCCCGCGCGACCATCACGTTGTCCCAAACCTTATTGCCATGCGCAGGCACCTCTGCA
>CBDTUV010000030.1:0-15233 GCA_965363575.1 uncultured Pseudorhodobacter sp.
AGCGCGAGCAGCTCCTTCGTTTCATAGAACTGCCCGAGCATATGTTGCCGCATGACAGGGCCATTGAGACTGTTGGGTATGTTGAACAGCACGGGTTTGCGCCATTATACGCCCTGAATGATCTGCATCGGTGGTATTGTAAGGGGTTTGTTGGTCGAAATCGCCTCGTTAAACTCTTCGAGAGTGACAGGTTGTCCGCGTTCCATCAAATATCCCTTTTGAGCGTCATCCCTGCTGCGTTCGATATATAGCTGCATTTTCTACCAACCAAGGGAGTTGGATGCGTCATTTCAACCGACATTCCCCAAGTGGTCTGCCATTTGAAGGCAAGATCGCCTGATTTTGGCCGCTGAACAAGTGTTTTTCGTCCGAAGCGGCATCTGCGGTCGCACAAACGCTTCGAGTTGAGCGGATCGAGCCGCGAACTCGAAACATCCTGGTCTGGGAGCGAGGTTTTCCAGCGCGGGGGACGGATCTGTCGAGCCGCTTTCGTTCAGTTTGGGTCGGGATTGCAGTCACACGCATTTCGGCGGCGCTCGAAGGCGTTGGATGGCGGCGAGGATGGCGCGGACCATCGCACCGGTGACTGCGACCTCAGCCAGTTGGAACGTGATGGCGCGGGCGTGGCGCACGACGCGGGCCCCGATCTTTATCAGCTTCAGCTGAAGGCTGGTTAGCGACCAGTTGGCCATTGCCTCGGGCAGATCGATGCAGCGCAAGAGGGTGGCCAGATTGTAGGCCAGTGCGTGTAGTTGCAGCCGCACCTCGTTGTCGCGGAACCGCTTGCACGACAGCCGTGTCCAGCGGAATGCGTATTTGCCTTCCTTGATGTGCTGTTCTGCAGTGCCGCGCTGGTTGTAGAACCGTACGACCCAATCTGGTTCCATCGGCAGGTTGGTAACTATAAAGCCGACTTTGGGAACAGCTCGCCCGGATGCCATTCAACCTTGGCGATGACGCGGCGCTCTTTGTCCCAGAATGCGCTTTGTCTCGACTATTCTGCGGGCAAGGACGGCCCACTGGTCTCTTATGATCTGTCTGACCCGACCGGACCGCTTTCGAGGGCCAAGATCCGGGTGCATCCGGCGATCAGCTAGAATGGACGGCTCTCAGTCAAACACCCGCTCCGGCTGCTCCACCCATGGCACCTCCGCCATGCCGCAGTGGTCGAAGATCGACAGCACTGTGGGCTCGCGCCGCAGGACCAGCCGTTCCAGCACCGACGGTGATAGCCATGCCAGCCGGATCACGCGGCTGACATAGCGATCGGAGATGCCTTCCTCGCTGGCGAGGTCGGCGATGGTAGTGACGTCGCCGCGCTCCAGCCTGCGCCGCCAGTCCCACGCCCGGCCGATGGAGCGCAGGTCGGGCGGGTCCTGTGTCTGGTCCTCGCTGGGTCGGTAATCGGCGGGCGGCAGGATTTTCGGCCACCCATTTTTTCTTTCGGACCTGAAGCGGGATCGCGACGCGGATGGTGTCATCGGCATGCGTCATTCGGTGGTCTCCAGTTTGCGCGGGGCGATCATGTCGCGGATGACGCCTGCGATCCCTTCGCGCCGGATGTCGATCTCTCCACGAGGCTCATAACCAGGCAATCGCTCTCATCTGCGTCGATAATGATGGTAGGAATGCCATCCTGATGAAGCGCCATGAACGTCTCGAGCCACCCCTGGCCACAGACGGCTGTCCTGTTTTCTCCCGCGCCACTTTTTCCAGTCATGTCACCTTACGCGTTTCGCGCAATGCGCGAACATTGTTAGCAAGATCAATGGTATAGGATGATAGTGCTGCAAGGGCGGTTTCGGCTGCGGTGCCGTCTTGGGCCTCTATCGCGTCTGCGATGGTGGCGTGAAAACCGATGATGCGTTCGCGCGACCGGGCGGAAAATGTGATCATGTTCATCAAGGGTTGCATCGCCTCAACCGCGCCGGCCAGTTGGTAGGACAGCACAGGGTTGCACGCGCCATCGACCAGCGCGCGGTGAAAGGCCACGTCAGAGGCGCAAAAGCTTTCATCGCTTAGGCCCGGTTGGTTTTGACGGTGAATTTCGGCCCGCATGGTGGCCAGATGATCGGCCGTGCGGCGTTGGGCCGACAAGGGCACGCAGGCACGTTCCAGCGCATAGCGCGCCTCACAGGCCGTTTCAAAATCAACCTGATTCATCGACAACAGCAGCGTCGAGGTGGTGATTTGTTGGCTATACGCCTCTTGAAACGACAAGCGGTTCACAAAGGCACCGCCAGTGGCGCCGCGCTGGGTGCGGATCAGGTTTTGGGCGGCCAAGCGTTTCAGCGCCTCACGCACGGTGGGGCGCGAGACGCCGAATTGTTCAGCCATTTCTTGTTCTGACGGCAAGCGCTGATCGACCAGCAAGCGCCCTTCGACAATCGCGTCGCGCAGGGCCGAGGCGATGCGCAGGGACAGTTCACCCTCAGAGGTCATGGGGTAGGTTTGGCTCATTGCTTACCGTCTGGTCTTTCGCATCTCAATTGTATGACAATTAAATGTTTGACATTTATCGCACTTGAGAGAAACCTAAGGGCAAGTGCTGCCTGCGTCTATAGGCCTGCGCGTGATTCCTTTGCCCTGGGGGAGGGTGGCATGGTGTTTTCGACCCAAAACTTGGCGCGTGTGTTGCCGGATTGGAACCGGGCAGCGCTGGCGTGGATTGGGTTTTACGCTGTGGTTTTGCTGGCGTGGCTGGCGGTGTTTGCGATGGCGCGGCAGAATGTGGCGGCAGATATGCCTGCCGATATGTCACTCGATTTCTGGGCGTCTTTGTGCATTGCAGCGGGCCAAGCCAGCTTTGGCGCTTTGGTTGCGATGTGGGGATTGATGGCGCTGGCGATGATGTTGCCGACCTTTGTGCCGGCATTGCGCTGCTTTATCGACATTTCACACACCGGGGCCACCAATATGGGCGGCGCTTTCGCGCTGATTGCGGGCTATGTCGTGGTGTGGTTGGGGGCTGCGGTGGTCGGGGCAGGGGCGCAGTTTGCGCTGTCAAAGGCCGGGCTGCTCGGGCTGAACGGGGCAAGCCTGTCGGGTTGGCTGACCGCTGGGCTGCTGTTTGGTGCAGGCGCATACCAGTTTTCGCAGATGAAAGAGGCGTGTCTGGCCAAGTGCCGGATGCCGCTGTCGTTTTTCATGGAACGCTGGGCGCCGGGAAACCTGCGCGCGGCGCAGATGGGGCTGGAACTGGGCGTTTTGTGCCTAGGCTGTTGCTGGGCGCTTATGGCGCTGGCGTATATCGGCGGCACGATGAATTTGCTGTGGATGGGGCTTGCTACCTTGTTCATGACGCTTGAAAAACTGCCCGATATTGGGCGTTGGCTGACCCGCCCCGTTGGGTACGCCCTGATCAGTGCAGGCGCATTTGTCGCCGTGCAAACCTTTATAACCGGTTGAAAGGAAAAACCGATGGCCGCAACTTTGCCAGAGTGGACGATCAAAGGGGAGCTTATCCTCAACTGCAATTGCACCGTGTTTTGCCCTTGTGTGGTTAGTTTGGGCAAGCACCCACCCACTGAGGGCTATTGCCAAGCTTGGGTCGGGATTCGGGTTGATGACGGGCATTACGATGGCGAAAGCCTGTCGGGCCTGAACATCGGCCTGATCATGGATATCCCCGGCAATATGGGGCGCGGCAACTGGAAAGCGGCGGCCTATATTGATGAGCGGGCAACTGAGAAAGCCTATGACGGTTTGACCAAGATTTTCTCGGGCAAAGCGCGCGGGACGACCGGGTTGTTTGGCGTGATGGTGTCCGAATTTCTGGGGGCCGAGCGGTCCCCAGTCAGTTATGAAACCGTGGGTAAAACCCGCCATTTGGTCGTTGGCAAAAAGATCAATGGCGCGATTACCCCGATTTCTGGTAAACATTCGGATGCGGAAGTTGTTGTTTCAAATACAGAATATTGGATGGGCCCAGATATCACCATTGCGCAAGCTGACAAGGGCCGTGTGCGTGCCTTTGGCCGCGTGTGGGATTTTGATGGCCGCTCGGCCGAGATTTGCCAGATCGACTGGAAAGGCCCACAGGCCTAATACCCTTTGCAACTGAGGTTTACCGATGGCAACCATCGCCCCTTCGCGCCGCGTGCGGCGTACCCCTTTTTCTGCCGGCGTCGAAGCTGCCGGGGTGAAGGGCTACACCGTTTACAACCGAATGTTGCTGCCAACCGTGTTTGACAGCGTGACTGCGGATTACCGCCATCTGAAAGACCATGTGCAGGTCTGGGATGTGGCGTGTGAGCGGCAGGTCGAGGTGCGCGGCCCCGATGCCGGCCGCCTGATGCAAATGCTGACGCCGCGCGATTTGCGGGGGATGCTGCCGGGGCAATGCTATTATGTGCCAATAGTGGATGAGACGGGGGGCATGTTGAATGACCCGGTTGCGGTAAAGCTGTCCGAGGATCGCTATTGGATTTCGATCGCTGACAGTGATCTTTTGCTGTGGGTCAAGGCGATTGCGATAGGGTTTCGCTTGGATGTTTTGGTGGATGAGCCTGATGTCTCACCGCTGGGGATCCAAGGGCCAAAGGCGGATGAGCTGATGGCGCGGGTGTTTGGCGATGATGTGCGCAAAATCAAGTTCTTCCGCTATGGTTGGTTTGATTTTCAAGGCCGCAGTCTGGCCGTGGCGCGGTCAGGCTATTCCAAACAAGGCGGCTATGAAATTTACGTCGAGGGCAGCGATATTGGTATGCCGCTGTGGGATGCACTGTTTGCAGCGGGTGAGGATTTGCAAGTGCGTGCGGGTTGCCCGAACCTGATAGAGCGGATCGAGGGCGGTTTACTGTCGTATGGTAATGATATGACACGCGATAACACCCCCCACGAATGTGGCTTGGGGCGGTTTTGCAACACCCAGACGGCGATTGGCTGCATAGGCCGCGATGCGCTGTTGCGGGTGGCCAAGGAAGGCCCGGTGCAGCAGGTCCGCGCGATTGCGATTGACGGCGAAATCCCGCCTTGTGATCGGGTTTGGCCGTTAATGGCGGGCGGCAAAAAGGTGGGGCAGGTGACCTCGGCCGCGCTTAGCCCTGATTTTGGCACCAATGTCGCGATTGGCATGGTACGTATGACGCATTGGGAAACAGGCACCAAACTGGAGGTGGAAACGCCTGTCGGGATGCGGCCTGCCACTGTGCAAGATAAATTCTGGATTTAAAGGAGAAAGCCCATGTTCAACGCATTGATCGTCGAAAAGGACGCTGAGGGCAAAACCTCGGCCTCGGTGCAACAAATCGGGTTGGACCGTTTGCCTGAGGCGGAAGTGACGGTTGCGGTGGACTATTCAACCGTGAATTACAAAGACGGGCTGTGTCTTGGTCCGGGCGGCGGTTTGGTGCGCAATTATCCGCATATTCCGGGCATTGATTTTGCTGGAACGGTCGAGACGTCGTCGGATGTGCGCTATAAGGCGGGCGACAAGGTGGTGCTGACCGGCTGGCGCGTGGGTGAGGCGCATTGGGGCGGCTATTCGCAAAAGGTGCGGGTTCGGGCCGATTGGTTGGTGCCATTGCCTGCCGGTTTGACGACACGGCAAGCGATGGCCGTGGGAACGGCGGGTTTTACTGCGATGCTGGCGGTGATGGCGTTGGAAGATCACGGGATGAAACCCGGTGATGGCCCGGTTTTGGTGACGGGTGCTGCGGGTGGTGTCGGTTCGGTTGCCACGGCGATCCTTGCGCATTTGGGCTATGAGGTGGCGGCGGTCACCGGACGGCCCGAAACGGCCGAATATCTGACAAGCCTTGGTGCCGCGCGGATTGTGGCGCGCGAGGAACTGGCCGAAACCGTAAAACGCCCGCTGGAGGGTGAGGTTTGGGCTGGCTGCGTCGATGCGGTTGGTGGTGCGATGCTGGCGCGTGTTTTGGGGCAGATGAAATACGGCGCATCGGTTGCGGCGGTTGGCCTTGCGGGGGGTGCGGCCTTGCCTGCCTCGGTCATTCCGTTCTTGCTGCGCGGTGTAAACCTGCTTGGGATCGACAGCGTTTTGCGCCCGTACGCCGACCGAATTCGCGCCTGGGACCGGATCGCCAAAGACCTGCCTATGGCCAAGTTGGAAGCGATGGTTCACCCAGCGGTTCTGGCCGATTTGCCGAGGCTTGGGGCTGATATCTTGAAAGGTCAGGTCAAGGGCCGGGTTGTTGTTGACGTGAACGCCTAAGGGCTGACTGTCCCGCCTAAGAGAGCAGGGTTGTGCCTTTCGGTTTTGACTGTTCGCATCAGGCGGCTTTGCCTGCACAGTAAATGTCGCGCCGTGGGCCAAAACGCTTTGCGCCTGCGGCGCTTTGGTTTGCGCGGCATTTTTGCCTTGATCTGCCCCGCACAGGCTTACCCGGCTTTTTTGACTGCAATCTTTGTGCTCTGCGGCAAAGGCGTTTGTTGGTTGGGCATCGTCACCCGCGCCGCCGGGCTTGCCGAGGCCGAAATTCGCACGGCCCGCAGCCCACGGTTTTGGCCCAGTTTGCCCGATGCCAGCCGTTTGCCATCCAGCCCTTCAAGGTCAATCTGGTCCAGGGCTGCGTTGCCCAAGGCCAGGGATTCGCCGGTTTTCAGATTCAAAAGCGTTTCAAGCGGCAAGTGCATACGCGCCAGCACGGCGACCAATTCTGCGTTGGCGCCCATGATCTGTTCACCCAAAGCAGCGCCAAATACCATTTCGGCAGCGCGGCTGGGGATGGCTGCAGGTTTTGGTGCGGTCCCGCGCCCATCGGCGGGCAATGCCAGCAGGATTTGCCCGGTTTTTGCGCCGTCTGCCAAAGACACATCTGCCACGAGGATTTGATACGTCACATCCTCTAGCAACAGCGCAAGGGGGCGCGCATCTTCTAAAAATGAAGCATAGCGAAAGCCGCTGGTCCAGATCAGATCATTGGATTGGGTAAGTTCAATTTCCAATCCCCGCAACGCTTTGTCGATGAACCCTGAAACCATGGCGGCATCTGTCCGGGTTGGCCGTCGCACCACCGGTACGGTGGCTGTGACATGCCCGATCATCTGCACCTCGACTATACCAGCAAGGACTTCGGGGGCGATCACCACAAGGCCAAGCCCTTCTTTTGGCCCTTCCAGAATGGCCACCAAGGCCCGCTCAGGCGGCAATTCCAGCAGCTCTGTCAAGGATGCCCGGCTTTGGCGTAACCCATCCAGCCCAAGTTCAAGCCCCACGGTATCCCGAGCAGACCGCGCCAAGGCAAGCTTCCACGCCTTGGCCACGCCCTGCGCCTCTACCGGTGCGAGGCTTTTGCGCGCAAGGCTGATCTTTCGTTTGATGCCGCTTTGTTCCAAGGCTACCCCCTTTTGCGTTCTTTCTGATTGGCAGAAAAGTCTTGCGATTGAATTAACGCGACCCGATTTGAACAAACTCTCCTTGACCGTCCCAAGTGATCCGACTAGCAAAGCGCAACCGCATCGGCAGACAACCATTGCCGTTCTGGGCCTGTAGCTCAACTGGTTAGAGCAGGGCGCTCATAACGCCTTGGTTGGGGGTTCGAGTCCCTCCGGGCCTACCAAAACGCTTCGCCGCGTTCTATGTAGCGTCGGCCTTTGTCCGGCGCTATTTGGTAACATTTTGTTGGATAAACAGGTTGCAAAGATAATTGCGCGCGGATTTTGCAGTGTATGTTTTGGACCAAAACAACAAGGCGCAGGCTGCTGACTTGTCCGTCTCGGCGCTGTCACCCTCGGATCGCCAAACCCACACTGACTTTTGGAGTTTTTTGCTTTTCACGCAAATGGGCGACAAGAAAAAGCACGCAAAGCCCGGTTGCGACCAGCACTGTGTCGAGCAAAGTAGACGCTGGCTGAAGCGCCTTTATAAGTTGCGCGACATAGGCAAAAACCGACCCTGTGGCAAAGACCGGCAGCGAATGACGCCCGATAAGGGCGATGGGCGCAAGCCTTGGATGGGCAGCCAAGGATTTCATTACAGGCAGCACGCTTAAGGTGTAAGCCAGCGCGAGGATATGCAAAAGACGGGGCAGGAACACAAAGGTCTTGTCGAAAGAGGTGAACACATGCGGCACGCCTAAATATTCGTGCAACATCCAAAGCCCGTGGCCGCCCCATGCCGCGACAATCGGTACCTGAACCCAGATGGCAGCTACAACTAGAAAGCCAATCGCCAGACGCAGTGCCCAGACCTTTACCGGTAAAAACCGCCGACCTTGCCGCATTGCCAAACCTGTCAACAGCCCGGCCACAAATAAAACCTGCCATGCCAGCGGGTTAAACGACCAGCCATTATCCGTGGGCCAGGTCGGCATTTTGTAACGCCAAAAGCCTATGCAAAACCATACCAAAATCGACGCTGCCAGTGTTCGCCGGGGCCAGCGGGCGGCTGTGAACAAAAGGACAGGGGCTGCAATCATCAGCACAACGTAAAGCGGCAGAATATCGGCATAGGCAAAATGGTGACCCAAGGTGATCAGAGGCAGGATCAGGCCAATCGGATCGTTCACGGCGGCTATAATATTGCGACGCTCGGCCATCAACGCGATGCCCGGTTGGTCAATTGCGAGAAGAAAAAGCGCAAGGATGCAAAAGATCACCACGCAGTGTACCCACCAAATCGTCACCGCACGCCGCCAAGGGCGCAAGGCCGCGCCAAGACTGGGTGTGCCACGTAAAAATGCAGGTCCATAGGCAAGCCCTGCAGCAATGCCAGACATCAGCACGAAGCCTTCGGCCGCGTCGGAAAACCCGAAGTTGCGTGAAGTGACATTCTCCCAGATCGTGCCGGGAATATGGTTGATCAAGATCATCAACAGCGCAAGGCCCCGAAAGAAATCAATACGGTGGTCGCGCGTGTGGGGTGGGTTAGGCAACTTTTGGCTCCCGTTCTGTAGTGGTCCAAGCGGTTAGAATGGCATCATTGCGGGCCAGAACCGGGGGAAGGGATTGGTCCGCAGGAACTGCAAACTGCCGGTAGGATGTGGGGCGCGATGTCCACCAGATTAGAAGCGGCGCAATCAACAATGGAAGGGTCACAGGCAGCAACCACAGGCTTAGAACGGGGGCCAGAAACTGGGTGACAGCAACGCCACCAATGCCCCACAGGCTGATCCAGCGCCCGGCGGCCCAACTTTCCGCAACGCTTAAGCCCCCGTCGCCACGATTGTTGGGGGGCCAGCCGCCATCACGGCCCAGCAAGACTTGAAAGACAGAACGGCTTTGAAACGCCAAAAGGATGGGCGCGATCAACGAAGACAGGGCCAGCTCTGCCAAAACGGACCGCAGGCTTCTACCTACCCCGCCAAACCCCTTGGCCCGGCCTGTTACGGCCGCGTCCAGACCGACCAGAAATTTCGGTAAAACCAGCAGCCCAAAAATTCCAAGGGCAAGGCCAATCGCCTTTGGCGTTTGGTCGTTTGGAAAGATTGGAAACGGCCAGTTTGCCTCGGGAAAGTAATTCAGGTCACTTGCCAGTGGGATTGCCGCGATGGATGCCGCGATAAAGGCCAGCCAAATCAGTGGGGCGATATAGGAAAATATACCTTGGAACAGGGAAAAGCGGCTCCAGAGCAACAAGCCGGGGGCGCTGATGACTTTGCTGTGTTGAAGATTGCCTTGGCACCAGCGACGGTCGCGTTTGGCGTGGTCGATGATGTTTTCAGGGCCACCCTCGAACGATCCTTCCAGATCATCGTCCAGCCGCACCGTCCAGCCCATACGCGCCAGCATTGCCGCCTCAACGGAATCATGGCTTAAGATATGGCCACCAAACGGGGGCGGGCCGGACAGGGCCGGCAGTCCGCAGCTTTCGGCCCAAGCGTGAATACGCACAATGGCATTATGCCCCCAAAACGGACCCGAGCGGCCCTGCATAGCGGCCAAACCACGCGCAAAAATAGGGGAATGGAAACCCGCCGCGAACTGCATTGCGCGCCCAAATATAGATCGCGCCCCGATGACATGCGGCAGCGTTTGCAACAGCCCCAGATCCGGGTCCCCTTCCATCCGGCAGATCATTTCCAGAATGGTCGCGCCTTCCATCAGGCTGTCTGCATCAAGGATGACCGCATAATCCCATGCCCCGCCAGACGTGGTGATGAACTCTTCGATATTGCCAGCCTTGCGGCCAGTGTTCTTTTCTCGGCGGCGATAGAACATGCGGCCTGCCGCAGATTGCCGCGTAACCAAGCGGGCGAAGCAATGGCGCTCCAGTTCCGCGATGGCATCGTCGCGCGTGTCAGAGAGCACGGCAAAATCAATATGCGGCCGCGTGGTGCAGGCGGAAAGAGAATCGTCCATCGCCGCAATGCGCGCGAAAGTGGCGACAGGGTCTTCATTATACACAGGAACGATAATCACGGTTTTGCCGCGAATTGGCCCCTCTGCGCGCAACAGTTGGGATGGTTGGCGAGAGGTCAGGCCAAGAAACGCCGTTGCAGCCCCCCAAGCCAGCCACCAAGTGGAAAACAAAATAAGCGTAGCGCGGGCCAGATCAATGAAGGATAGGCCATCAACCGCCCCATAGACCACGAACACCATCCCTGCCGCAGTTGCCGCCAAAAGGCTTGATGACAAGGCAAAAAAACGTGCCCCGGCGGATCGGGGCGCGGTGTGCTTTCGCTGTGGGTCAGGCTTGCGCACCATGCATCAACCAGCGCGGCGCAGGCTGTGCTTGAACAGGTTCAGCAATGCTGCCAAGGGCGCGACAGCGCGCGACGTCACACCCTCGCAATTTTGAAGAACCTGCGTCGGCATGAGCAATGGTGCGTTGGGCGGCGCCACGTCCAAGGGCCCGCAGTCGATAGATTTGGCCCAATTGGTTACGATCAGCATTTGATTGGTCATGCGGTTACCCATTGATAAAGCCAGTTTTCGGAAAGTTTGCGCCCATAGCCCGCAATATGGGCGTTCAGTTCGACTGTTTGGTCCGTTTCGGGCAAAACATCGAGAACAAGGCGCCAGATGTTCGGACCTTCGATCTTGGACAATGTCTGAACTGCGATACTGCCACCGGAAATCACGACTTTTGGCTTGATCTGGGCATCAGGTGGCAATGACGCGAGCATACCGCCCGAGAAATCCACAACGAACTTCCGGGTGCCATCTGTGTTTTTTCCACCCGATACGCCCCCGGCACCGGCACGGGTTTCCAGCACAAACGCGATATCCGCTGCTGGATCCACCGGCAGCGCGCCCCAATGCATTAGGTAGCTGAATTCGCGCATTTCGCCGGGGGTTGCCTTGGCTTCCGGCACCCAGAAGGCGACAATATTGTCATTCACCTCTTGCTGGGTCGGAATTTCGACCAAGCGCACCGCGCCACGCCCCCAGTCGCCCAAGGGTTCAATCAAAAGCGAGGGCCTGCGTTCGTAATGGGACGCCGCGTCTTGATAGTTGTCAAAATCACGGTCACGTTGCATCAGGCCAAAGGATTTCGGGCTATCTTCGGTGAACCAGCTTTCTGACAACCGCACCGGGTTGTTGAGCGGTCGCCAAATCGTATCCCCATCGCGCCGATGAATGATCAACCCGTCGCTGTCATGCACATTGGGTCGGAAATCATCAAACTCGGCACGGTTCTTTTCTGAATACAGGAACATCGACGTCAAAGGCGCGATGCCCATCTGCTGAAGCTCGGTCCGGAAGAACAGGCGCGCTGTCACTTCAATCTTTGTGTCGGTGTCGGGGGTAATCACAAAGCGGTAAGCGCCAGTGCAGTTTTCACTTTCCAAAGCGGCATAGACGGTAACATTGCGCGCAAAAGGCACCGGCTTTTCGATCCAAAAGCGAGAAAAGCGCGGAAATTCTTCAGGCTTGCCAAGGCCGGTATTGATGGCAAGGCCACGCGCCGAAAGACCGTAGCCATTGCCACGCCCGACAGCCCGGAAATAGCTGGCCCCTAAAAAGGCGATAACCTCGTCAAACCGGTCGGCGCGGTTGATCGGTACATTCAAACGAAAACCCGCAACACCGGGCAGGGGTTCATGTGCGGGAACGCGGTCTTTGACGCGGTCATAATACAGGAAATCATCGGTCAAAAATACCATGGGCCGCGCGATGCCTGCGTCCACCTCAAACATGGTAACCGGTTCCGAAAACAACCATCCAAGGTGAAAGGCATGCAGATGAACACCGGCGTCTGGCCCTGCCCAACGCGCCCGCTTGGGGTTGAACTGAACCGCTTGATAATCGTCGTAATCGAAATCGGTAAAGAAGCCTTCGGCTTTTGCGACGGGAATGTAGGCCGCTTGCGATAATGCGCGCATGTCTTCGGTCAGCCCATCAAAAGTAAAGGGCACGCCGACGGGCCCCGTTTCGGGCAAAGGATTGGCTGTGTCAGATTGGGCGAACGCGGCTCCCGACAGCAATGTGCTGCACTGCAGTAGGGCAATGCCCCCAAGACCGGCCAAAAAGGCGCGGCGGGGTAAATTGTGGTGTTGGTCCGACTCGACTGACATGGAAACTCCTGAACTTCGACTTTTAAAAACTTAATAGAACTCGCAGATTATGGTGTGTTGCGCCAGATTGGCTGGGCTGCGATGCGTGCAAGGTTGCTATGCAAAAAAAGACGGACTCATTTTCTGCATCGCAGCAATTCAATGTCACTTGTTGCATCGTCCGCCTATGAGTCGTCAACTCCCCGACACTATAAAAACCTACAAAAAACGGTGAGTTAGGCGCAATTCTGCCGTTTTGAACTGCCGGTATCGGCGAAGTTGGGCCTTGCCAGCGAGAAAGGCCAGATTATTGATCTTTGGACTTGCCGCAAAGTTAGCTTTCCCGTTCAACATCAAACCTTGCGACACCTTGTTGGTAAGTGAAGCGCTGTCTTACCAAGGCCCGAAACCCTTGCGGTATTGATGGCTCTTGAACCATTGATCATAGAGCTTGAAAGCAAATTGCGCTTGGGCGATGAACCAATTTCTAGGCTTGGGGGTGCTCAAAAAGCACCTAGCGGCGGGGCGGCTCTGCCATTGTGGCGCAAGTATCCAGATATGGAAAAATTGGGGATTAGGTTCGGAAGCTGCATAGGAGCCACGCAGCTGACGGGCACATTCCGAAAGACCTTGGGCTGATAACACCACATGCATGATGATGAACGTGATTTTGCGCATGCCAATACCCATAAGCACGATCAATTCAGGCGTGTAAGCCGCAAAAATCGTTGAGAAATCTCTGATAAAAAGTCCACGGCAAATGAAAAAGCAATCCTTTTTTGTCCGGCGAATTATTGCAAAGCGATCTTTGCCATTGGATGTTTCCCGGTTGAGGGTGCCAGTGTGCTTTCAATTACTCTGCATTTCGGCACCCTTCTTTGAAATTGCCATCGCAATGGGCCGCCAGCCTTGCGCTGTCCGCCTCGGTCCAATCGTCAGGGTCTGTGACAGCAACCCAAGGCCGGACGTAATCGGGACCATAGTAGGCATGACCATGGCCATTGGGTGCGGTGTTTGCCAGCGCCATATCAACCGCTAATTGGAACTGGGTAACCACAGGCATGAAGGTCATGTTTGGTGAGACATCTTCCGCCGGAGGTTCGCGCATCCATTCTGGGGCGCGAAAGAAAGAGGCCGGTTCATAAAACACGATCGGATCGCTTGAATATTGCAAATAAACGATCCGGATCGCGCCCCAGCCGTCAGGGCCACCAGCATCGGTGGTATGTGACGCGAACCGCACGATTCTGCCGTCACCGATCGTTGGCCGCACATAGGGGCTGTCTGGGTTTCTGTCACCGTAAACCCTGATCCAACGATCTGACGGGAAAGGGGGGCCTGCCCAAAGGGCCCCGTCGATGGGATCATCCAGCAGGGCAAACAATCCTGTTCCGTGCATGGACGACCACGCACCAAGGCTCAGGCCGTGAATATATAGCTTTGGGCGTGCTTCCTTGGGGAGAGTTTTCCAATATTTGTGAACCGTTGAAATCAATGCATCTGCTTGGTCCAAACCAGACCGCGTTTCCAGTATAAGCGCCAAGGGGGATTGCAAATACGAATACTGTACGGCGATTGTCGCGATGTCACCATCGTGCATATATTCGACCGTATCGACGGCACCGGGGTCAAGCCACCCGGTCCCGGTCGGCAATGCAATGATCAGAACCTTCCGATCAAAACCGCGAAGACGTTGCAATTCTGCCAAAGCAATATCTGCACGTTTTTGCGGCGTGTCAGCTTGGGCCAAACCTGCATAGACCCGGATGGGTTGCAGCGCATCGCGGCCAGTGAATTTAGCGATCGCAGCGGCACTTGGGCCCATCGTTACGTAGTCACGACCCGGGTTGCCCATCGCGTCCCAGTCGATAAGTGATCCTTTCCCGCCGACAGCCCCTTCTTGTGTCGGGGGCGGTGGCGCGGTGTCGAACAGGTCCTGCGCAATGGTGACAGACTCATCTAGATTGGCGATAACCTTGTCCAAAATACCGTCACGGGTGACTATCAGGACAAGAAACGCAATGAGCAGCACGCCTGCAATGTTGGCTGTGCGAACCGGCATGAAGGAATACAACCTGCGCCGTAGTGTATTGAAGGCGATGCGCAGCAAAAATCCGGTCAGGAAAAGAACGCCGAACACCGCCGCCGCCACCAACACCACCTGCGCGGTATGGCTGCTTTCCAACAGATCCATCCCCATGCGCGAGCGGATGCCGTCTTGCCATTCGCCTGCGTGTGCAAGGCTCAGGACCACCACAACCAGCACAGGAAGGCCGAGCGTCACGTGGAACACAAGCGCGGCGCGCCCCGTAAGGACTGGCAATTCCATCGCCCACCAAAGGCCCATAATGGCCCGGCCGATCAGATAGCCCATGGCCATGACCAAGCCCCCCAGCGCGCCCTGCACCAACCATTCGCGCGGAATAAGCGAGGGGGTCAGGGATGCTGCAAAAAAGAGCAAACCAAGGCAAAGGGGTAGTATTCTCAAACCCGACCTTCTGATCATGCGTAGTCCCTGCTTTCATTTTTTTGGCCGTATCTATTCGTTCAAGGCACATGGCCCGTTGAAAAGGCAAATAGGACGTCGACCGCCGCTGTTGGCCCGGAACGCCGCTCAAAGATAAATTGCATAGGCTAAACTCTTAGCGCCATTCCATCCCGCTGCCCATAGACAGGAACGCATTTCGCTTTTTCCCACGATGTCCAGTACCTATGGCTGCGACAGTTGGAACTGCAACCGGCGTATCATGCTTGGTTTGTACCGGAATAATCGTTCCAAGACTGTCCTCTCTGCCGCCAATGGGTCCGCGCGACCCACCAAGATTGCACTTT
>CBDTUV010000031.1:0-15136 GCA_965363575.1 uncultured Pseudorhodobacter sp.
ACAAGGATGAGCGAGAGGGTTTCAATCGTGCGGTCCCAATAGCCTTGGTTGATGATGAAGAGCATGCCCAAGGCCACAATCACGCATTTTTTGACGCTGCGCTGGAGGGCGTAGGTGAGGGCGACAAACAGCAGGGTCATGCCGATGGGGGCGATGGTTTCGATTGACCACGTCACGCCGTCGATGATGGCGTTCAGCGTATCTGCGATGGAATCGAACAGCCATGAGGCGTTGTTTTTCAGCCAGCTTACGATCGCCTGCGCCCATTCGCCCATGGGGATTTTGATGGCGGTCAGCGTGTCGATAAGGGGGGTAAGCAAGGCCATTGTGATCCTCTGGTTGGCAAGAAATCGGCCCCGGATTGCGCCGGGGCCGATTGGATTAGTTGGCCAGCGCGGCGGTAACGGCTGCCATCGCATCGCCACCGTCTTTGGTGGTCACACCGTCCAGCCAGCCAGTCAGCGTGTCTGGGTTGGCCGCCAGCCAAGCCTTAGCTGCGGCCTCGGGGGCCTCACCTTTGTCAAGGATCGCGCCCATGATTTCATTTTCCAGCTTCAAGGAAAACTCTAGGTTTTGCAGCAGCTTGCCGGCGTTCGGGCATTCCGCCACATAGCCTGCGCGGGTGTTGGTGGCCACGGTGGCACCGCCCAGATCGGGGCCGAAAAAGTCATCGCCGCCGGGCAGGTAGGTCATTGCGATATTGGCGTTCATCGGGTGGGGTTCCCAGCCGAGGAAAACGATAGGCTCACCCCGTTCTTCCGAGCGCATGGCTTGGGCGAGCATGCCTTGCTCGGAGCTTTCTACGACCTCAAAACCCTTCAGGCCAAAGGCGTCGCCGTCGACCATATCCATGATCAGGCGGTTGCCATCATTGCCCGGTTCAATGCCATAGATCTTGCCGTCAAGCGCCTCGGACGCTTGCGCGATGGACGCGAAATCGGTGATGCCTGCGGCCACGCCTGCGGCATTGGTGGCCAACGTATATTTGGCACCGGTCAGGTTGGTGCGCACGGTGTCAACGGTGCCAGCCTCACGGTAGGGGGCGATGTCCGCCTCCATCGTCGGCATCCAGTTGCCAAGGAACACGTCGATATCGCCTTCGGCCATCGAGGCATAGGTGATCGGGACCGACAGGACCTTGGTTTCGGTTTCATAGCCAAGCGCTTGCACGACCAGAGAGGTCACGGCGGTGGTGGCGGTGATATCGGTCCAGCCGACATCGGAAAAGGTGATCTTGTCGCAATTGGCAGCGGCGGGGCCTGCGAGAATGACTGCGGCGGCGCTGGCCAGAAGGCTGATTTTGATGGTGGGCATAGTGCTTCCCCTTGTTGGTTGTTTTTTGTTGATTGACGAGTCAATAAACTTCACGATAGCCCAGATGGCAAGTAATTAATGGAATCCTGCAATGCCCAAGCTAGGAATGGAGCCTATCCGAAAGAGCGCTTTGGTCAAAGCCACGATTGTTGAGATCGGGCGGGCGGGGTCGTTGGACGTCACCGTGGGGCAGATTGCCAAGCGGGCAGGGATGTCTACCGCGCTGGCACATCACTATTTTGGCGGCAAGGAACAGATCTTTTTGGCGGCGATGCGGCATATCCTGTCGCTTTATGGCGCTGAAATCCGCGGCGCCTTGGCCACGGCGACCAGCCCGCAAGCGCGGCTGGAGGCGATTTTGCTCGCGTCCTTTAGCCCGTCGAATTTTCGGCGGGAGGTGGTGAGCGCTTGGCTGAACTTTTACGTGCTGGCCCAAACGGTGCCGGGCGCGCGGCGGTTGCTGTCGGTCTATCAGCGGCGGTTGCACACCAATCTTGTCTATGCTTTGCGCCCAAGTGTCGGTGCGCGGGCCGAAGGGTTGGCGCAGTCACTGGGGGCGTTGATTGACGGTGTCTATTTGCGCGAGGCGCTGAATGCGCAACCAAGCGATGGCAAGGTGGCGGTGCAGATGGTTCAAGACTATTTGGCAGCAGAACTTTCACGAATTGACAGCACAGAACAGAAAGGGGTCAGCCCATGATTGCGCAACCCAAAGCAAGCCATTTTATCAATGGCGACTGGTTGGAAGACACTAGCGGCGCGGTGATTGAGGTGATCAACCCGGCCACGGGCGATGTGATTGCCAAACTGCATGAGGCGACACCGGCGGTGATCGACGCGGCCTTGGCCAGTGCGCAAGCGGCGCAAAGCGAATGGGCCGCGCGCAAACCGATTGAGCGGGGACGGGTTTTGCGCCGGGTGGCGGATTTGATTCGCGCGCGCGGCGATGCGCTGGCGCGGTTGGAAACGCTGGATACGGGCAAACCGTTGCAAGAAACGCTGGTGGCAGATTGGCCATCGGGGGCGGATGCGCTGGAATACTTTGGTGGCTTGGCGCCAACCGTGACGGGCGAGACGATCCCGCTGGGTGGCGATTTTGCCTATACTTTGCGTGAGGCACTGGGCGTTTGTGTGGGCATCGGCGCGTGGAATTATCCCAGCCAGATTGCCTGCTGGAAAGCAGCACCTGCGTTGGCGATGGGCAATGCGATGGTGTTCAAACCATCCGAAGTGACGCCTTTGGGGGCGCTGGAACTGGCCGTGCTGTTTATTGAGGCGGGGTTGCCTGCGGGCCTGTTCAACGTGGTGCAAGGGCGGGGTGCTGTTGGGGCGTCATTGGTCACTGACCCGCGCGTGGCCAAAGTGTCGCTGACCGGATCGGTGCCAACCGGGCGCAAAGTTTATGCGGCGGCGGCGACAGGCGTGCGCAATGTAACGATGGAACTGGGTGGCAAATCGCCGCTGGTTATCTTTGACGATGCGGATTTGGACAGCGCGGTTGGTGCCGCGATGATGGCCAATTTCTATTCGGCGGGGCAGGTTTGTTCCAATGGCACGCGGGTGTTTGTGCAATCGGGTATCAAGGCGGCGTTCTTGGCGCAGCTGAAGGCGCGGGCCGAAAAGATCGTGCTGGGCGACCCGATGGATATGGCGACCCAGATGGGGCCATTGGTGTCGCAGGCCCAAGTCGACAAGGTGATGGGCTATGTGAATGGGGCTGCACCGCAAGGCGCGCGGTTGGTCACCGGTGGCGTGCAAAAGGGCATGTTTGTTCAGCCAACCGTGTTTGCCGAAGTGACCGATGACATGGTGATCGCGCAAGAAGAGGTGTTTGGTCCGGTGATGGCCGTTCTTGATTTTGAAACTGAAGAAGAGGTTGTAAGTCGCGCAAATAACACGGATTTCGGCCTTGCGGCCGGCGTGTTTACCGCCGATTTGACCCGTGCTCACCGGGTGATTTCTGCGTTGCAAGCAGGCACCTGTTGGATCAACACCTATAACCTGACGCCGGTGGAAATGCCTTTTGGCGGGTCCAAAATGTCGGGGGTTGGGCGCGAAAATGGCAAGGCTGCGCTGGAATACTACAGCCAGATCAAAAGCGTTTACGTTGGTATGGGGCCAGTGGATGCGCCTTACTGAAGTGGCGTCCTGATATGAATTTGGAAATATGATGCAAGCGGATTATGTGATTGTTGGAGCGGGGTCTGCTGGCTGTGCGATGGCCTACCGGCTGGGCGAGGCGGGGGCTTCGGTCATCGTGATCGAATTTGGCGGCACCGATGCGGGGCCGTTTATTCAGATGCCGGCAGCGCTGTCTTATCCGATGAATATGGGCCTTTATGATTGGGGCATGGCGTCCGAGCCTGAACCGCATTTGGGCGGGCGCAGTTTGGTTACGCCGCGCGGCAAGGTGATTGGTGGGTCAAGCAGCATCAACGGCATGGTCTATGTGCGCGGCCACGCCCGTGATTTTGATCATTGGGCCGAGGCTGGGGCAGACGGTTGGGCCTATGCCGACGTGCTGCCCTATTACCGCCGGATGGAGCATTGGCATGGCGGAAAATCGGAATATCGCGGCACTGATGGTCCGCTGCATATCACACGAGGACCGCGCCATAACCCGTTGTTTGACGCCTTTATTTCCGCAGGTGAGCAGGCCGGGTATCCTGTCACGCCCGACTATAATGGGGCGGCCCAAGAAGGCTTTGGCCCGATGGAGGCCACGATTTACAAAGGCCAGCGCTGGTCGGCGGCCAATGCCTATTTGAAGCCTGCCGTAAAGGCCGGGGGCGTGACCGTGGTGCGCGGTTTGGCCCGCAAGGTGGTAATTGAAAACGGGCGTGCGGTGGGGGTCGAGGTGTCGCGTGGCGGGACCATTGAGGTGATTTCGGCGGGCAAAGAAGTGATTTTGGCGGCGTCGAGCTTGAATTCGCCCAAGCTGTTGATGCTGTCGGGGATTGGGCCTGCTGCGCATTTGGCCGAGCATGGGATAGAGGTGGTGGCCGATAGGCCGGGCGTTGGCAGCAATTTGCAGGACCATCTGGAAATCTACATGCAATTTGCCAGCAAACAGCCGATCACCTTGTATAAATATTGGAACCTGCTGGGCAAGGCGCTGATTGGGGCGCAGTGGTTGTTTACTGGCAAGGGGTTGGGGGCGTCGAACCAGTTTGAGGCCTGTGGGTTTATTCGCAGTAAGAACGGCGTGGAATACCCTGATATTCAATATCATTTCTTGCCAATCGCCGTGCGCTATGACGGTAAAGTCAGTGCCGAAGGGCATGGGTTTCAGGTTCATACCGGGCCGATGCGCAGCCCGTCGCGTGGTACGGTGCGCTTGCGGTCTGCCGACCCCGAAGCGCAGCCGGTGATCAAGTTTAACTATATGTCTGAGCCGAAGGATTGGGAGGATTTCCGCGCCTGTATTCACCTGACGCGCGAGGTGTTTTCGCAGGCCGCGATGGAGCCTTATGTGAAGCATGAGATCCAGCCGGGGGCGGGTGTGCAGAGCGATGCCGAGATTGATGATTTTATCCGCGAGCATGCGGAAAGTGCCTACCATCCGTGTGGGACAGCAAAGATGGGGCGGCGCGATGATCCGATGGCCGTGGTGGACCCGGAGTGTCGGGTGATCGGGGTGGAGGGGCTGCGCTTGGCCGACAGTTCGATTTTTCCACGCATTACCAATGGCAATTTGAACGGGCCGTCGATCATGGTGGGGGAAAAAGCGGCGGATCATATTCTGGGCCGCGCGCCGCTGGCACCGATGAATTTGGCCCCAGTGATGGCTGAAAACTGGCGTAAGGCACAGCGCTAACGGTTTGGTAAGGTTAACGAAGGTTAACCAATAGTTAACAAAATCCTTGATTTGCGCCCGGTTTGGGCGGAAAACGAGGGTATGTTAATCATTCGTTCCGCTCTTGTTCTGATTTTGGCGCTCTCGGTGCCTGCTGGCGCTGTGACCCTTTCGGGGCAAGCGCGGGTTGTGGATGGGGATAGCCTTGTGGTGGCGGGTGAGCGGGTCCGGCTGTTTGGGATTGATGCGCCCGAACTGGCGCAGCGCTGCGATGTGTCGGGGCGCAATTGGGCCTGCGGGGCTTGGGCCAAAGACGCGCTGACCCAGATTGTCGGGCAGGGCGTCTTGCGCTGTGACGCGCTGGACCGTGACCGCTATGGCCGCACCGTGGCGCGCTGTGTGGTGTCGGGGCGCGATGTTGCGGCGGCGATGGTGCGGGCTGGTGCCGCGACCGCCTATCTGCGCTATTCCAGTGATTATGCAGGGGTGGAGGCGCAAGCCAAGCGCGAGTCGCGTGGGCTATGGTCGGGGGCTGTGACGGCGCCGGATGAGTATCGCAAGGTGGCCAAGCAAACTGCGGCGGCCCCCAAGGGCTGTGCGATCAAAGGCAATATCAGCGCCAAGGGCAAGCGGATTTACCATATGCCAAGTCAGCGCGACTATGACGCGACCCGGATCGCCGCATCCAAGGGCGAGGCGTTCTTTTGTTCGGAAACCGAGGCGCGTGCGGCAGGATTTCGGGCGGCTAAACGCTGATATTGCAAAATTTTTGTATCGGGTTTGATCCCTGTCAAAGTCGGACGGTGCTGGGCGCGCTAGTCTTGCCGCATCAGACATAAACAAGGATCATCCCATGTCGCATACCCCGCACGAACTGGCCGAAGAATTCCCGAACCATGTCGCGAAAATGCACGCGCTAAAGTTGGAAGATGCGCATTTTGCCAAACTGTTTGACGCCTATCATGATGTAAATCGCGCTGTGCATCGGGCGGAGACGAATTTGGAGCCAACGGATGACGCGCATGAGGCTGTTCTGCGCAAAGAGCGTACGCGACTGAAAGATGAGATTTACGCGCGGCTGACCGCTGACTAACCGGAATGGGTGTCGGGGCCGATGCCGTAAGGCTGAACCCCGCGCCTGTCTGGGTCTACTGACAAACGCTTTTCCAAAGGCGGGACGGACCGCTGGTGGCAGTCGGGCCGTTCGCAGATGCGGCAAGAAATGCCGATCGGTTCAAACCTGCCGCGCAAATCTAGACCGTCGGCATAGACCAATTTCGGCGCATGGGCGATTTCGCAGCCCAAACCGATGGCATAACGCCGCACGGGCGCACCGAACGCCCCGCCAGATTTTGACACATCCCGCGCAAGACAAACATAGCGCACACCATCGGGCGTTTCTGCCAGTTGGCGCAGAAATCGCCCCGGTGTTTCAAAGGCTTGATGGACGTTCCACAAGGGGCAGGCCCCGCCAAACCGTGCGAATTGAAAGCGAGTCGCCGAGTGGCGTTTGGTCACGGTGCCAGCTTGATCAACCCGCACAAAAAAGAACGGCACGCCTTTGGCACCGGGGCGTTGAAGGGTGGAAAGCCTATGGGCGACTTGCTCTATCGAGCTATCGAAAATGTCGGACAGACGCTCTAGGTCGTGGCGCTCTTGGTCTGCGGCCTGCAAGAACGCGGTGTAGGGCATGATTGCGGCGCCTGCGAAATAGTTGGCCAGCCCGATTTTGGCGATGCCGCGGGCCTGCGGGCTTTGGAATTGCGCGAGGTCCAAGGTCGCCTCAAACAAATCATTTTGGGTGAGGAGGGCGACTTGATGCAGCAATTGAAAGCGGCGCGTGGCCCCTGTGACGCGGGCCGAGAGGGCAAGGTGCTTGGCTTTCGGGTCAAAGCGGCGAATATCGGTATTGTTCGATAAGGTCAAATCTATGCCAAGGCTTTCGAGTGTAGCCAAAGCGGTGTTTTCGATAGGGATATCAAGGCCTTTAAGCGTGGCATAGCGTTCGGCTGCGCGATCGATAGCGTCAATGTAATTGTCGCAATAGTGAAAGAAATCGCGAACCTCCTCCCATGGGGACGGCGCGAGTGACGCCTCATTCCGGCCCAAAGCGTCATCAAGGCTGGCAAGGCGTTCATGGCTTTGGCGGTAGGCACGGTGCAGGTCCAAAAACGCGCGGGCAAGGGCGGGGGCATTTGAGGCGGCAAGGCGCAGATCGGCCAATGGCGGCGGTGTGGTGAACACCGGGTCGGCCAGAGCCTCTCGCATGTCGGTGACCATTCGCTCACTGTCGCCGGTGGTAAGCTCGGTCACGTCCAGCCCGAATTCCTGGGCCAAGGCCAGCACCACGCCTGCCGATATGGGGCGGTTGTTGTTTTCCATCTGGTTTAGATAGGGCAGGGAAACATCGAGCTTTTGCGCAAACGCCTTTTGCGTCAGCCGCAACCGCCCGCGCAATTCACGCAGTTTTACCCCGGCATAGAGTTTTTGAGTGGCCATGATGCGCCCCTTGAAGCGGTTTGAAGCCAATCTGCCAAAGATTGGAGGCAAACCAAGACATGCAAACCCCGTGCCAATTTCGGCCTAGTTTTGCAAAGCTGACGTTGGCTTTGCAAACCCGTGGCGTCAAGCGCTCTTGATCTGATTTTCGCGGCGCCGGACCCACATAATGCACAGGAAAGACGCAAGGGAGGTGACAAGCATCAGCAAAATCAACGGCATCGGCCCGGTTTCTGGCCCAAGGATAAACCCCGCGAGGGCCGACAAGCCTGCCCCCACCCCGATGAGGAACGCACCGCCAAGCCCCGCCGCAGACCCCGCAAGTTTGGGGCGCACCGACAGCATGCCCGCATTGGCACTGGGCGACAGCAACCCATTGCCAAGGCCCACAAAAACCATCAAGCCAAAGAAGGCTACCGGGCCTGCAAGCCCCACGAGCGCCAGCACCGCCAGCACGGCCATCCCAACCGTGGAGGTCAGCGCGCCCGCGACAACCATGCGGTTCACGCCATAGCGCACCGCATAGCGGCCCGAGATGAAATTGCCGACCATATAGCCAAGGGCAGGGGTGCCGAAATAAAGGCCCAAGGTCGCCGCGTCCATCTTGTAAAACGTGGTGCCGACATAGGGCGCACCGCCCAGATAGGCAAAGAACGCCCCCGAGGCAAAGCCTGCCGCCAAGCAATAGCCCCAAAAACGTTGTGAGGTGAACAAGGCCGGGTATTGGCGGATCTGGGCGGTCATACTGGTGGCGCGGCTGGTCGTGGTTTCGCCCATGTCAAAGTAGACGACCACGCACATGGCGGCGCCCGACACCATCATCATGATAAAGGACGCTTGCCAGCCAAAGGCGCTGTCGAGCAGGCCGCCGATCACCGGGGCGATCATCGGGACCATCGCCATGCCCATCTGGACATAACCGATCATTGAGGCAGCTTGGTCTTGCGGCACCATATCGCGCACCGCGGCGCGTGAGAGTACGAAGCCCGAGGCGACGATGGCCTGGACCAGTCGGCAGGCCAGAAACACGCTGTAGTTGGGCGCAAGGAGTGAGCCTGCACAGGCCAAAGTGAAAATCACGGCTGCGGCCAGCATGACCGGACGGCGGCCAAAGCGGTCAGACACCGGGCCGACAAACAGTTGCAAAACCGCCGTTGTGGCCAAGTAAAGTGAGAGGGATAGCTGCATCACCGCATAATCCACCTCAAAATAGGCGGCCATCGACGGGAGTGAGGGCAAGAACACATTGAGTGACATCGCAGCGACGCCTGCGAGCAGCACAAGGGTGGTCAAATGAGGGGCGGTGGTCCGATCAAAATAGCGGACGTTGGGAGGCGTATGCATTGCGTTTTGCTACGCCCATCCGCTTGGGCTGTCTATGCCAGAAATGCGTGTCGCCGCGTCACGCCCATTTGTGGACACCGAAAAACGCGCCCAAGGCGATGAGGGAGGGTGCGGATAGTTGCTGTCGGGTCCAAGGCGATCTGCCTGTGTATTGCAATTCTGCAATTTGCAGAATGGCTGCCCGCAAGACTTTGCAAATTTTCTGAATTCTGCTTTCCCATCGGCCCTGCCATCGTTAAGTTGGGCCAAATTCCTAGGGGAGGCCCGTGATGAAAGATATCTTGCAACAGCTGGAAGACCGCCGTGCAATGGCCCGTCAGGGTGGAGGCGAGCGCCGGGTTGCGGCGCAGCATTCCAAAGGCAAGCTGACTGCGCGCGAGCGGGTGGAGCTGTTGCTGGACGAAGACTCTTTTGAAGAGTTCGACATGTTTGTCGCCCATCGCTGCACCGATTTTGGCATGGAAAAAGAGCGTCCTGCGGGGGACGGTGTGGTCACGGGATGGGGCACTGTTAACGGCCGGTTGGTCTATGTGTTCAGCCAAGATTTCACGGTGTTTGGTGGATCACTTTCAGAAACCCACGCGCAAAAGATTTGCAAGATCATGGACATGGCGATGCAAAATGGCGCGCCGGTGATTGGGATCAACGATTCCGGTGGGGCGCGGATCCAAGAAGGCGTGGCCAGCCTTGCGGGCTATGCCGAGGTGTTTCAGCGCAACATCATGGCGTCAGGTGTGGTGCCGCAGATCAGCCTAATCATGGGGCCATGCGCGGGGGGGGCAGTTTATTCGCCTGCGATGACCGACTTTATTTTCATGGTCAAAGGCAGCTCTTACATGTTCGTCACTGGGCCTGATGTGGTGAAAACCGTGACCAATGAGGTGGTGACAGCCGAGGAATTGGGCGGGGCCAGTACGCATACCAAGAAATCCTCGGTCGCGGATGGGGCCTATGAGAATGATGTGGAGGCGCTTGCCGAAACCCGCCGCTTGATCGACTTTTTGCCGCTATCGAACCGTGAAAAGGCGCCAACGCGGCCTTTCTTTGATGACCCGGCGCGTATTGAGACAAGCCTTGATACGCTGATCCCCGATAACCCGAACCAGCCTTATGATATGAAAGAATTGATTTTGAAGCTGGCGGATGAGGGTGATTTCTTTGAAATTCAGCGTGATTTTGCGGGCAATATCATCACGGGTTTTATTCGGATTGAAGGGCAGTCGGTGGGCGTTGTCGCCAACCAGCCCATGGTTCTGGCGGGTTGTCTGGATATTGACAGCAGCCGCAAGGCCGCGCGGTTTGTGCGGTTTTGTGATGCCTTTGAAATTCCTATTTTGACGCTGGTCGATGTGCCCGGTTTCCTTCCCGGTACGGCGCAGGAATATGGCGGGGTTATCAAACACGGCGCGAAACTGTTGTTTGCTTATGGTGAGGCGACGGTCCCGAAGGTGACGGTAATTACGCGCAAAGCCTATGGTGGCGCCTATGACGTGATGGCGTCCAAGCATCTGCGCGGTGATTTCAACTATGCTTGGCCTACGGCAGAAATTGCGGTGATGGGGGCCAAAGGGGCGACCGAAATCATCTATCGCGGCAAAACTGCCGAAGAAATGGCCGAGCGTACCAAGGAATATGAAAGCCGTTTTGCCAACCCGTTTGTGGCGGCAGAAAAAGGGTTTATTGACGAGGTTATCATGCCGCAATCCACGCGGCGGCGTATTGCGCGGGCATTTGCAAGTTTGCGTGGGAAAAAGCTTACAAACCCATGGAAAAAGCACGATAACATCCCGCTGTAACCCTTTGGAGGCGGAGCGCCACATGCCCATTTCAATTGATATTGCCAAAGAGGCCGCAGATCCCGCGATTGCCGGGTTGGATATGGGCTGCCTTGATCGGGATGACCTGATTAACCTGGTTTTGCAACGATCTAACGTCATGTTTGACCGGCCCCGCTCGGGGCAGGTTGTCCGGGCTTGGGGTGCTGGCGATATGAGCCTGATGGACAATGAGATTGATCGGTTGGGTGAGGCGGTTGCGCGGCGTGCTGCGGGCATTATCCATGCTGAATACCGCGAGATTGCACCGCTTTTGCGTGAATTGGCCCCGAAACGGGTGGCGGATATTGGCTGTGGCTATGCCTTTTTTGACCTGTTCCTGGCGCGCGATCTGAAGTCGGATGTTGTGTTGATTGATTTGGAAAGCAATGAACACAAGCATTTCGGGTTCAAATCTGAAGGCGCTGCCTATTCCAGCCTTGCACGCGCCAAGGAATTGCTGGTCGCGAATGGGTTAGCCGAGGGGCAGGTGACTACGATCAACCCGCGTGATATTGCGCCTGAAAGCATAGAACCTGTGGATTTGGTGGTGTCGTTCTTGTCTTGTGGCTTTCATTACCCCGTCGATATGTACTTGCCGTTTTTGGACAAAGCGCTGCTGCCAGGGGGCGCCGCGATTTTTGACCTGCGCGAGGCGACAGCCCCGGCACAGGCAGCGGCTTTGGCAAAGTTTGGCATATTGAGCGATCTTGATGCACCGCCCAAGGCGCGCCGGGTTTTGTTGCGAAAGGCAGCTTGATGAGCGGAGCGGTAGAGCCGTCGGACACACAGATGTTCACCGTGCCTTCGGGGCAGCCGGTGACGCTGCAAGACATCTTTTGGGAAGAGGGCGACAGTTTGGTACTGCGGGTTCGGTTTTTAACACCCCAAATAGCGCGTGAGGGCGGCACTGTGAATTATGATACGGCTGCCAAGGACATGCTGCATCTGTGCGATGCGGTTGTGCGCCCACAGGTTGAAGCAAGCGACGAGAAGCCGGACCAGATCATGATTTCTTTTTCCGATATTGACGTGCCTTTTGGGCAAGCAGACCCGCAAGCGACACAGTTTTTTGAGGCGTATCGCATCGAAAACGGCGCCTGCATCTGGGAGGTTTACTGATGAATACACAATATTTGGGGGCAATGGGCGGTTATTTGCCGTTTCGTGATGTAGGCAAGCCACAGGGCGCAGTCTTGTTGAAAGACCAGTGTCTTTTGGATTTCGGACAGGCTATTGTTTCCGAAGGCCGAACCCAAGCGGCCGATACCTTGCATTGGGGACGCATTGCGGAACAATCCGTGCGGCCAGCCCCACAAAAAACTAGGAGTCGAGGATGTCTACGAGCGCAAAAACAATTATCGCACTTTGCACAGTTGCCTTTATGGCTGCATGCGCCGCGAAAGAGCCAGAAACAGTTTACGTTGAGCAGCCTGTTTCGCAAGAGCCAGTCTACACCGGCAAGTACAAGTAATATCCGGGGGCGGGCGCTGGGCGCATTTGGCGCCGTGCCCGCCCTTTTTCTGTCTGCTGCTATCTTGCCTGCGCCACTGACCGGGGGGCGCGCAACATGATCAAGCATCGTGGGTTTCCCGGGCGACTTCCCTCTACTGATTATCAATTCGTGATCCGCCGGGCCAACAAGGCCGGGGCGACCAAGATCATTCGCCGCGAGCGGTACCGCGACCGGGCCAGTGTGGACCGGGCTGCGGATGAAGGCTTTATGAAAGCGCTGTGGCTGCAATTTGGCGAAGAGCCGTTTGAGCGTGGCAATCTGGATGCTGGCCGGCTGTCGTGGTTGTTTGGCCGCGAAGTGGTGCCTGCCGAAGACCCTTTTGATCCCGAGAGTTATGACGCGTTGTTAAAGGTCAACGCGAAGATCGCAGAAATTTCATTCCCCAAGGTTTTTGCCCCTGATGCACCGCCGCTGGAGGTGGATGATTGGGCCGATTGGGATGGTGAGGACGAATAGGCATGATGTCGCGCATGGCCCCCAGCGATAGGCAAGGATTTGCTTGCGCGGCTTTGCCCCGGATCGGGCAAGCTGCGCGTGGGGTACCTGTGCAATTATACTTTTATGTCAAAGGGTTGGTGCCTGTAGCATGCCAAATGACGGGTCGCAGGGGGCTGGTCGCCCGGCATTGGCCGGGAAATGGCGCGGTATCGGTAGTTTTCCCCTTTATTTTGCGCGCAAAGAAGGTAATGTCGCCCCTAATAAAAACACAAATTAGAGGCTTTGCAGTATGCGTAAAACGACCCTTCTTCTTGTCACAGTTGCCACTCTCGCCTTGGCTGGCTGCGTCCAAAACCCGAATTCGCCAACCAATAACGCCGCAGTGCGGACTATTGGTGGTGCAGCCGCAGGTGCGGTTATTGCCGATGCAACCGGCGGCAGCAAAACCAAAGGTGCGCTTATTGGCGCGCTTGTCGGTGGCGTGTCGTGCGGCGTACCAGGCATGCCTGCTTGCTACTGATACCAACACTGGGCTGACTGCGGCGCAACAGCGCAGCATTGCCATTCTTTCAAGGCCATTCGGGGACGCCCCCCGGATGGCCTTTCTTCATTTCCGCGCCTGCGGCGTGCATCCGAGAAAGGGCTGTCATGTTTAAAAAGATCCTTATTGCCAACCGTGGTGAAATTGCGTGCCGGGTTATCAAATCGGCCCGTGCAATGGGTATCAAAACGGTAGCGGTCTATTCGGATGCGGATCGCAATGCGCTGCATGTGCGGATGGCGGATGAGGCGGTGCATATCGGCCCGGCCCCTGCCAACCAATCCTATATCGTGATTGACAAAATCATGGACGCCATTCGCCAAACAGGGGCCGAGGCGGTGCATCCGGGCTACGGGTTTTTGTCGGAAAACATGAACTTTGCCGCCGCTTTGGAAAAGGAAGGCGTGGTGTTCATCGGCCCGCCGTCATCGGCGATTGAGCAGATGGGCGACAAGATTACGTCAAAAAAGCTGGCGATGGAGGCGGGGGTTTCGACCGTGCCGGGCTATATGGGGATTGTCGCGGACGCAGATGAGGCCGTGAAAATCTCGGGCGAGATTGGCTATCCGGTGATGATCAAGGCCAGCGCGGGCGGTGGTGGTAAGGGGATGCGGATTGCGTGGAGCGAGTCCGAGGTCAAGGAAGGGTTTGAGTCGTCCAAGAACGAGGCGGCGAATTCCTTTGGCGACGACCGGATTTTCATTGAGAAGTTTGTCACCCAACCGCGCCACATTGAAATTCAGGTCTTGGCCGACAAACACGGCAACTGCGTCTATTTGCATGAGCGGGAATGTTCCATTCAGCGCCGCAACCAAAAGGTCATCGAAGAGGCGCCAAGCCCGTTTCTGGATGAGGCGACGCGCAAAGCGATGGGCGAGCAGGCCTGTGCGCTGGCGCAGGCGGTGGGGTATACATCGGCCGGCACGGTTGAATTTATCGTGGACGGTGAGCGGAACTTCTATTTTCTGGAAATGAACACGCGATTGCAGGTGGAACACCCAGTGACCGAATTGATCACAGGTGTGGATTTGGTCGAACAAATGATCCGCGTCGCGCAGGGCGAGGCGTTGCCCTTTGCCCAAAGTGACCTGAAGATAAACGGCTGGGCGATGGAAAGCCGCCTTTACGCCGAAGACCCCTATCGCGGGTTCTTGCCCTCTATCGGTCGGTTGACGCGCTACCGCCCACCCGTCGAAGGGCCAACAGCGGCGGGGGGCATTGTGCGCAATGACACCGGCGTGTTTGAAGGCGGCGAGATCAGCATGTTTTATGACCCGATGATCGCCAAGCTGTGCACTTGGGCCCCAACGCGCGCGGCGGCGATTGAAGAGATGCGCCTGGCGCTGGACACGTTTGAGGTGGAGGGGATTGGCCATAACCTGCCGTTCTGTTCGGCGGTGATGGACCATCCGCGCTTTGTGAGCGGAGAGATTACGACCGCGTTTATTGCCGAGGAATACCCGGATGGGTTTGCAGGCGTGACGCTGGACGATGCGCTGTTGCGCAGGGTTGTGGCAGCGGCGGCGGCGATGAACCGTGTGGCCGAAATTCGCCGGACCCGGATTTCGGGGACGATGGACAACCATGAACGCAAAGTCGGCACGGAATGGACTGTGACCTTGCAAGGGGTTGCGCATGAGGTGGTGATTGACGCCGACAAGGCCGGATCAAACGTGCGCTTTGCCGATGGCACGCAGATGCGGGTGGAAAGCGATTGGACACCGGGACAGCCCTTGGCACGCTTGATGGTGGACGGTTCGCCTTTGGTGATGAAGGTCGGCAAGGTGCCGTCAGGGTTCCGGCTGCGATTGCGCGGGGCTGACTTAACTTGTCACGTGCGCACCCCGCGTCAGGCTGAACTCGCTAGCTTGATG
>CBDTUV010000032.1:0-15081 GCA_965363575.1 uncultured Pseudorhodobacter sp.
TGAAGCGAAAACCGCATTCATGCCAAGCTACTTTTCGCTGCGCTCGCAAAGCGCTCAAAGCAGCCCTAAGAGCAACCGCAACGAAATGACTCTAAATCTGCACCATGATCATCAATGTGCCCGGATCCTGCAGGGTAGGGGGCCCCGCCTGATCGTATGCAAGAGAGGGGGCATTGGCGCCAGAAAGTATGATGCCGATAGACCAAAGGCCTGCCATGCATTAACAATTCAAATTGGAAACCCAACTAGGCAACTCCAAGTTTGGGTCAGTCTTTCCAAACTCAGGCAGAACGATTGTCAACAGGATGCTCGTATGACAGACGCAAGACTCTTGGGCCTTTGGGCAGACGGCATGAACGCACTTTCGCCCGGCCCGCTGAATTCCATCACTGACGTCGCGGGCCTAAAGGTCGGGCACCAGACGTTGACAGGCGGCGGGGTTGCCACGGGTGTGACAGCAATAGTTCCGCATAGTGGTGATATCTTCAGTAAGAAGGTGCGCGCAGGCGTCAGTGTTATCAACGGTTTTGGCAAGTCTGTCGGACTCATGCAGGTAGATGAACTGGGGACGATAGAAACGCCAATCTTGCTGACAAATACCTTCGGGGTCGCGGCTTGCACGGAAGCGCTGATCCGCCGAGCAATCATGACCAACAAAGATATCGGGCGACAGACGTCAACCGTCAATCCGCTGGTGTTTGAGTGTAATGACGGCGCTATCAACGATATACAGGCGTTGGCGGTGCGACCATCTGATGCTTGGGCGGCATTGGATGGGGCAAAAGATGGGCCGATGCAGCAAGGCTCAGTCGGCGCGGGCACAGGGATGACCGCCTTCGGGTTCAAGGCGGGTATTGGCAGCGCCTCCCGGCGCTTTGATATTGCGGGGCATGAGTTCACGCTTGGCGCATTGGTCCTCGCAAATTTTGGCCGGTCCGGGGATTTGATACTACCCGATGGGCGCAGGCCGGACCCAAAGGGCGCAAATTTGCAAGAAAGGGGATCGGTCATCGTCATTCTGGCCACCGATCTGCCGCTTGCTGATCGCCAGTTGCAACGGGTTGCGCGGCGCGGGGGGGCAGGTCTGGCGCGGCTTGGTGCCTTTTGGGGCCACGGTTCGGGCGATATCGCTTTGGCCTTTACCACGGCAGACCCGATTGCACATACGCCCAGCGGCGCATTTCAGACAGTCCGCCGCCTCAATGATGATTTGATCGACGTGCCTTTTCGGGCGGCGGCCGAGGCAACCCAAGAGGCGGTTCTGAACGCCCTTTGCGCGGCCCGAGCAACCAAAGGGCGGGCGGGCCTGACATTTCCATCACTGATTGACTGGGTAAAGGAGACGACGCGTTGAAAATCTTTATATCAGCCGACATCGAAGGCACCGCTGGCATCGCCCATTGGGATGAAGCCGAACGCACCCATCCCGATTACGCCGAATTTCGCGATCTGATGACGGGGGAGGTTCTAGCCGCCTGCGAGGGGGCGCTTGCGGCAGGTGCCACAGACGTGGTGATCAAAGATGCACATGATAGCGGCCGAAACCTTGCCCTTAATCGCTTGTCCGAAAATGTTAAGATTATGCGCGGCTGGTCGGGTCACCCCGATGCAATGATGTTTGGCATTGATTCCAGTTTTACAGCAGCGATCTACACCGGCTATCATTCCAAGGCCGGTTCCGAGGCCAATCCTTTGGCCCATACCACCAACCTACGCATTTCGCGCCTGATCCTGAACGGCGAAATCGCGTCGGAATTCACAATAAATTCACTCATTGCCGCGCGTCATGGTGTGCCCTCTGTCTTCTTATCCGGCGATGCCGAAATGTGCTTGGATGCCATGGCGCTGGTGCCCGGTATTCACACGGTGCCAACATTAGAAGGGTTTGGTCGCGCTTCGCTTTCGATCTCACCTGCGCGGGCGCGTCAGGCGATCCGCGAAGGGGTGGAGAAAGCCTTGGGCACTGTCTCCTCGCATCAGATCCCTGACGCAAGCGGGCCATTTGAGATCTCATTGGAATTTGTGAACCCCAGCGATTCCTGGCGCTGTTCGTGGTATCCGGGGGCATACCTAAACGGCCCAAGGGCAGTTGGCTTCAAAGCGGACACTCTTTTTGAAATCCAGCGGGCTTTGCGATTCTTGACCCAATGATGTGTCTAAAAAGCGCGCTGTGAGCAGTGCGCCCTTCAGGATAAGCCCAATTGTATGGCATGACTCTGCCGGTTCTAAGTTGCGCAGCGGACAAAGTGGCCGGGTGCTGTCTCTATCAACTCGGATGGGGTCGGGGCGGCATAGACGTCGGGGCGATCGGTGGTTTCAGGATGGAAACGAAACCCTGCAGGCGGCAGAGGCGCCGCAGCCGCAGCCCGATTTCGATGAGGATGCAAAATGGTGTCAGGGTCCGGGATCGTGGCAATCAGCTTGCGGGTGTAGGGATGGGTTGGATTAGCAAAGATTGTATCCCAACGCCCCAATTCCACGATTTGGCCAAAGTACATTACGGCAACACGGTCGCTCATATGCTCTACCACGCCCAGATCATGGCTTATCATCACAAACGACAGCGACAGATCCTCTTGCAAATCCAACAGCAGGTTGATGATCTGCGCCCGCACCGACACATCCAATGCCGATACCGGTTCGTCGAGCATCAAGATGCGCGGGTCAAGGATAAGCGCGCGGGCAATACCGATGCGTTGGCGCTGACCGCCAGAAAATTCATGGGGATAGCGGGCCGCATGTTCAGGCAGCAGCCCCACTTTTTTCAAGATATCTGCAATCCGGTCATCGGCCTCAGATTTGGACGCACCATGCAGGCGCAGGGGGGCGGACAGTGATTGATGCACGGTTTGACGCGGGTTAAGCGATGCGTAGGGGTCTTGGAACACCATCTGCGCGATGCGGGCGCGGTCCATCCGGCTGGGGGTTGCATCACCTATGATGGATTTTCCATCGACCAGAATATCGCCAGAGGTTGGCTCTTGCAGACCCATCACCGCCAAAGCCGTCGTCGACTTGCCGCAACCGGATTCGCCGACGATGGACAGGCATTCGCCCTGCACCAGTGATAGGTTCACCCCGCTCACCGCGCGCAGCAGGCGTTTGTTGCGGTCTAAAAATGTGTTGCCGACCGGAAAGTGGACGTGCAAATCGCGAATTTCCAACAAAGGCGCGGTCATGCGGCACCGCCCGCCCGCAAGCGCGGATCGCGGATGGCATTGCGGGGTTGAAAGCAAAACTCTTGCAACAAGACTTCGCGGTCTTTTATCAAGCCGTCAATATCAACCAAACGCTGCCGCCCCGCCGCACCATGGCGGGTGCCAAGCCGGGGCAGGGCGCCCAGCAAACCTTTGGTGTAAGGGTGCTGCGGGGTCGCAAACAGATCATAGGTATCGCGTTCCTCGACCAGCCGCCCCGAATACATCACGCCCACGCGTTGGCACATATTGGCGATCACCCCCAAATCGTGGGAAATCATCAAAACGGCGGTGCCACGTTCGGCGCAAAGCTCGGCGATCAGCTTTAGCACCTCATCTTGCACGGTCACATCCAGTGCGGTGGTCGGTTCATCTGCGATCAGCAGGTCAGGGTCACAGGCCAGCGCAATCGCAATCATCACGCGCTGGCGCATCCCGCCCGACATCTGGTGCGGATAGGCGCGGACGCGCTCTTCGGGGGCAGGCACCTTGACCGAGGCCAGCGCATCCACGGCCTTGCGCCCCGCCTCGGCCCAGCCCATGCTACGGTGCAGCACGAACATTTCCGCAATCTGGCGGCCCACGGTTTTTAACGGGTTCAGCGCGGTCATCGGCTCTTGAAAAATCATCGCAATCCGGTCGCCGCGCAGGCCGCGCATATCGCGGTCAGACAGGGTTTGCAGATCACGGCCTTTGAACAATATCTGCCCTTGCAACACCTTCAGGGGGTTTTTCAACAGCCGGATCAACGAGAGCGCGGTCAGGCTTTTGCCCGAGCCGCTCTCGCCCACCAGCCCGAACGCCTCGCCGGGCATGATGGAAAAGCTGACGTCCTTGACGATGGTCAACGCACCGCTGCGTTGCGGGATGCCGACATGCAGGTTCTTCAGCTCTAGCAGGGGAGTGTCGGTCATTGGCGTGTCCGCATATGGGGGTCGAGATAATCACGCAATCCATCACCCAAAAGGTTGAAACCCAACACGGTGACGAAAATGGCAAGGCCCGGAAAAACGGCGGCCCAAGGGGCGACGACGATCAATTCCCGTGCGCCGGTCAACATGCTGCCCCAGCTGGGAAAGGGCGGGCGGATGCCAAGGCCAAGGAAGGACAGCGCCGCCTCGGCCAGCACCGCCGACCCGATACCAAGGGTGGAAATGACAAGGATTGGCCCCACCATATTGGGCAAGAGCTGCGTGGCCATAATGCGGATATCACTGTAGCCCAGCGTTTGCGCGGCCTGCACGTAGCCTTGCCCCTTAAGCGATAGGGTGGAGGACCGCGCAATGCGGCAGGTCCAGGACCAGTTGGTCAGCCCGAGTGCAATCAGCAAGCTGGGCAGCCCCGGCCCAAGGATCGCCATGATCGCCAGCGCAAAGATCAAAGAGGGAATTGCCAGCATCACATTGGTCAAACCGTTGACGAAATCATCCCACCACCCGCCCCAATAGGCGGCGGAAATGCCAAGCGACAGGCCGATGATCGAATTGATGATCTGGCTGACAATGCCGACCGTCAAGGAAATCTGCGCACCGTATAGCACGCGCGTGTAAACATCGCGGCCCTGTTCATCCGTGCCAAACCAGAACTGCGCATCTGGCGGTTCTTCGGAATACATCAGGTTGGCGTCAAACACCGGGTCAAGCGAGGTTAGAAACGGGGCAAACACCGCACCCGCGATGACCAAAAGGGTCAACATGCCACCAAGCCAAAGGTTCAGGTTAAAGTGTCTCATGTTTGTTTGATCCGTGGGTCAATCGCGGCATAAATAATATCGACGAAGGTGTTGATAAAAAGAAACCACAGCACGATCACCAAAATGGTCCCTTGCACCACTGGAATATCGCGGATCGACACAGAATCCACCAGCAGCGATCCGATGCCCGGCCATGAGAACAGCTTTTCAATCACCACCGCTTGCCCCATCATAGAGCCGAATTGAAGGCCGATGGTGGTGACAACCAAAACCATCACATTGCGCATCAGATGCCAGCGGATCACACGCGAATTGCTCATGCCTTTGGAATGGGCGGTGCGGATAAAATCCTCATTCGTGATTTCAAGAACTCCCGCGCGGGTGGTGCGGGCCAATAGGGCCAGCGGTGTGACGCCAAGGGTAATCGCAGGCAGGATGAGGTATTTGAAGTCGCCACCACCGTAACCAAAGCTTGGAAGCCAGCCGAGAACCAAAGCAAAGAAATACATCAGCAACAGGCCAAGCCAGAATTGCGGCATCGACAGGCCAGACACCGCGCCGATCATGGTGATGGAATCCAGCACGCTGCCGGGGCGCAGCGCCGCGATGAAACCCAACGGGACGCCGATCACAATGGCAAACACCATCGCCGCAATTGACAGTTTTAGCGAGGCCCAGATCCGGTCGTTGATCACGTCCAGCACGGGTTCGCGGGTGCGAAATGAGGTGCCGAGGTCGAACTGTGCAAGTCCGGCCAAATAATCCCAAGCGCGGACGTAAAGCGGTTTATCTAGCCCGAACTGTTCGTTCAGACGGGCCAACAGCTCGGGGTCGGATGCGGTTTTGCCGTCAGCCATTAGACTGGACGCAAAGCTGCCAGGAACGACACTGAAGATTACAAAGATGAGCAGCGCCACCGCGATGATTGTCGGGAACATTTGCAACAAACGCCGGATGGTGAAACGGAGCATCGCTTAACCCTTCATGGGCTCTGCAGCCCCCAAAAAGGGCCGCAGAGTTTTTGTTTAAGCAAGGCTCACTTGCGCGAGTCGGGTGCGGTGTCGTCGATCCAGATATCTTCATAGTTCTGGATGGCGAGTTCCGTCGCATTGGCTTGCAGCCCGTGGACCCAAGGCTGATAGGCCATGACCGCCTTGTTATAGTTGAAGAACCAGCTTGGTGCTTCATCTTGAAGGATGTTGTTTGCCTGACGCATCAGATCGTTCTTTTTGACTTGGTCTTCTTCTTTGCCAGCCGCTTCAAACAGCTTGTCAAACTCTGGGCTATCGAAGTTTTCATAGTTGCAAACGTCTTGCGGAGTTATGGAATAGAAGCATTTCAGCACTTCGTAATCATCCGGTCCTGACAGGTTGGACCACATGAAGGCTTGGAAGTCGCCTTTTGGGATCACCTCTGCAAGCACCGATGCCTCTACCGGTACAGCCGTTGCCCGAATGCCCGCATCTTTCAGCATCGGGATAATCGCCTCAACAATTGTCAGCCCCCAGCTTTCGTTTTGCGTGGCTGTAATTGCGACGTCGATTCCATCGGGATATCCCGCATCTGCCAGCATTTTCTTGGCCAATTCCACATCGTAAGAGGTGGGAATGGCGGCTGGGTCATAAGACGGCGATGAAATTGGCAGCCAACCCGTGGCGCGGTACGCTTTGTTCTTTACCAACTTTTCGATGATGAGATCGGTATTGATGGCGTGACCAAAGGCTTGGCGAACTTCCTTTTTGTCAAAGGGTGGTTTCTTGGTGTCAAAGCCAACATGGCGAGTATAGACTTCGGCCACTTCCAAGATACCTTTTGCTAGCTCTGGGTCGGCTTGGTAGGCTACATATTGGGTTGGCCCAAGGACCGATGTGTCAATTTCCTTGTTGCGGAACGCCACATCGCGCGCAGAGGCATCACCCAGCAAAACCACGTTGATTTTGTCGAGGTAAGGTTTTCCTTCCTTGTAGAATTTGTCGAATTTCTCCACAACGACTTTGGAGCCGGGGATGTTTTCGACAAACTTGAACGGACCAAGCCCGATTGGGTGCTGAATGAAGGTCGGGTCTTCACCTCCGCCAACAGGGTAAATCGCGGCATTGGTGCTCATCAACGCATAGCCGGGGTTGGTTGGCACCGTATAGGTGATTTCCAGTGTGTGATCGTCAATCTTTTTCAGGCCTGAAATATGTTCAGCAGCCCCGCTTTTATACTCTTCAACGCCTGCGACATCTTGGAAATACCGCGCACCCGGAAAGGCATTGGCCGGCTTGGCGATGCGTTCATAGGAATAGATCACGTCATCGGCGGTAAAGGGTCTGCCATCGTGGAACGTGACGCCTTGACGCAAGGAAAAGGTGTAGGTCATGCGATCTTCTGATGCCTTCACCTCGGTCGCCAGCTCCAGCTCTGGCTTCCCATCGGTGGAATTCCACTGATACAGGCTGCGGTGAATGGCCTTTGCTGGGAATTCGTCTTGGGTCGATGGCGAAGTGTGGATGTCCATCGTCCCAAAGCTAGAGCCGTAGGGCGCCACAAAGTTCAGCGTACCGCCGGATTTCGGCGTCATGTCCTGCGCCAATGCCATGACGGACGTACCCGCCAGCAGCAATGCGCTAAGTGTCAAGGTTTTCATCATCGGTTGTATACCTCCCAGTTATATCCGATTTTCGGTTATTTTAATCGCCAGCAGCCTGATACACAACCTTGCCACCAAGCAGGGTCATAGTGCAATGAGTTTCATGCAAAACCTCGGCTGGGGTGGCTGTCAGCAGATCGCGCGAAAACACTGCAATATCCGCAAGTTGGCCTGGCACCAGCCGCCCCTTCACTCCGTCCGCATCCTGCGAATGGGCGCTGTATTCGGTATAGGCGCGCAGGGCCTCGGGCATGGTCAGGCGTTGGCCCGCGTCCATCACCGTGCCATTCCAAGTTTCGCGCGTCACCATATTGTGCAGGTTTGGCCAAGGATCAGGCTTGCACACCGGCGCATCGCTGCCGGTAGAGGGTTTGAACCCCATATCCGTCCAAGTGCGCATCGGATAGCTGGCCCGCGCGCGGTCGTCGCCCAACACGGCAATATAGCTATTGCCAAAATCATGAACAAACACCTGCTGCGGCACCGGCAATATGCCTGCCGCCTTCATGCGCATGTGCTGGGTGGCATCGGAAAAGCCGCAGTGTTCAATCCTGTGATGGCGTTGCGGCACCTGAACCTTTTCATAAGCGGTGATCAACTGCTCAATGGCGGCATCCCCAATGGCATGGCAGGCCAAGCGGTAACCCATGGCATGATAATCGCTCACCAGTTTTTCCAGCACCTCGGTTTCAAGGATTTGAACGCCAATCGTCGCATCGTCACCCGGATAGGGCTGTTTCATCCACGCGGTCCGCCCACCAGCCGAGCCGTCGAGGAAGATTTTAACCGCACCCACCCGCAGCATGTCGCAGCCCACACCCGACACAAGCCCTGCATCAAAGCAATCTTGCACGATGGATTTTCCGGGGTCGCCCAGCAGCACCTGCCACACGCGAACGGGCAAGCGGCCATCGCGCAAGGCCAGATGATAGGCGTGAATTTCCGAAAACCCGGTAATCATACCCACAGCCGCATCCATGCAAGATGTGATGCCTTGGCTCAAAAGGTAGTTCCCCGCACGCTCTGTGGCGGCAATCAAATCCTCCACCGAAGGGGGCGGTGCTGCACTGCGCAGCAAGCTTTGGGCGTTTTCGGCCAAAAGCCCAGTAAGGCGGCCATTGACCTTTTCAATCACCCCGCCCGAAGGTGCTGCCGTGTCAAACGTGATTTGGGCCATGTCCAGCGCAAGCGAGTTGCCCAGCGTCACATGGCCACAAGCCCGGATCAGCACGACCGGATGGTCGGGGCAGGCGGCGTCCAGTTCGCTACAATCGGGGTGGCGCCCGATGTCCAGCTTCACTTGGTCATAGCCGCGCGCCATCACCCAGCTGCCTTTGGGTTGGGTCGCCGCACGGTCGCGCAATGCGCCTTGCAAAGTGGCCAAGGTTGGGGCAGCGCTTGGGCTGGCATCCACCCAGCCCATAGAGACGCCAAGCGGCATCAGATGCAGGTGGTTGTCATTCAACCCAGGTGTAGCAAAGCGACCCTTAAGGTCGATCACATTTGACAAAGGCCCGCGCAGCGCCAACATTTCGGCATCGGTGCCGGTCGCCAGAATGCGGCCTTGCCAGATGGCCAAAGCAGTGCAAACCCCATCATCAAAGCCGCGCCATATAGATCCATTGTGTAAAATTGTATCGGCACAAACCATCGGGCTAGGCATTCAAAAGCTTCCTTGGACGGAGGAGAATCCTTGTGATACTGCGACTCCAATCTCTAAAAATCAAAGAGAAAATTCCGATGGTGTATTGTTTCGTATGGCTGCACTGTTTTCAACCAAAGGCGGGGCTTGATCGCAGTGGGGTGCCGCTGTGACGGTTGGGATTGGCGCTTATGGCCCCAATGCGGGGGCCGCGGTTTTGGCCGCTTGGGCAGAGGTGGAGCGTGGGGTTACCGGCGAAGTCGGTGGCTTTGCGGTCTTTGCGGCAATCCTGCCAAGTGGTTTGCTCACGCTTGAGTGCCAACGCGGCGGGCTGCAACGCATTCGCGCCGAATGGGTTGAAAACGGGGTGCTGGGTCTTATGGAACAAGCGCTTATTGCCGGCGTCATCACCTCGGGGCCGGACCGTGCGGTGCCCCTGTCGCAGTTTTTGGCAGTGGGCGAGCGGGGGCTGGTCACGGGGCACAGGCGGCCAGATCATTTGGGCGCGGATGGTGTGCCACTGAACATCGCGGCGCTGCGATTGCTAGAGGCAGGGACAGCCCCCGATCTGGCATTGGCGCAGGTGATCGACCCTAACCCCGAGGTGGACGCCGGGTTGATTGCGGTGTCGCATAACGCACTTGCACTGGGTGAAACGGCGCGGGTGATGCGGCGCATGGACCGGGGGCAAGCGTTGTTATTGGCGCCCGGCTGTGGGTTGGCTGTGTTGCACAATTCCATCCAGCCGCAGTATGGACTTGCCGAAAGGGTGGCACGCGCGGGCATGGCAGTATTTAGCTGAAATCCTTGGGTGAAAGATCACTGTTGCGCAACACGCGGCCGGCGCGCGCGCCTGTTACAACGCCATCGCGGCAGGCCTCTTGGCCGTTGACCCAGACCGAACGAATGCCTGCCGAAGGCTGCGTCGGCGTTGCAAAATCGGCCACATCCGCAATGGTGGCGGAGTCAAATAGCACCATATCGGCACAGGCCCCTTCGCTCAGCACGCCCCGACCGTTCAGTCCAAAACGCGCGGCGGGTAGCGCTGTCATGCGGCGCAAAGCCTCTGCCAACCCAAACAGGCCCACATCGCGCACATAATGGCCCAGCACACGCGGGAAGGTTCCCCAAAGGCGGGGATGCGGGCGCACATCATGCGGCAACCCGTCAGAGCCGACCATCGTCAATGGGAACTGCAACACGCGGCGCACGTCTTCTTCGGCCATAGAAAAATAGACGGCTCCGGCGGGCTGCAGGCGGGCCACGGCTTCGGTACGGCTACAGCCCATTTCATGCGCAATGTCGGCCAATTCGCGCCCAGCCAAATCGGGCCGCGCCTTGGACCATGTGATGATGATCCGCTCAACTTCGGTGGCGCGTTTCGCCTCCAGCACTGTCGAGGATGCATTATAGGGATAGACGTCCAACGTCACCGGCTGTTCTGCCGCCCGCGCCGCAATCACTGGCAGGGTGACCGCCGTTCGGCCCCGATTGCGCGCGTCAGTCACTTTGTGATGCGACAGCACTACAGGGACATCCGCCCCGCGCCCAATTTCAAACGCCTCTTCCATCGCGTCGAGAACACCGTCTGCCTCATCGCGCAGATGGGTGGTGTAAAGACCGTGGTAGCGCGCAAGTGGTTCGGCCACGGTCATCAGTTCGGCAAGCGAAGCGGCATGGGCGGGCTGGTAGTAAAGCCCAGTGGAAAGGCCAATGGCGCCGTCTTCCAGCGCTTGGGCCAAAAGGCCGCGCATGGCTCGCGCCTCGGCGCCCGTGGCGGCGCGGTCAAGCCGGTGCATGCAGGCAAGCCGAAGCGTTGAATGCCCTACCAGCCCGACCATATTCACCGCCGGTCCGGCATCTGAGACCGCTTGCAGATAGTCGCCAAACCGGGCGAACAAATCCCCCGGCCCACGGGCGATCAGGTCCAACGGTGGCACAACAGCCCGCTGCCCCGGCAATGGCCCCAAGGATATTCCGCAATTTCCGACCACCACAGTCGTCACACCTTGGGTCAGTTTTGCCGCCATATCGGTGGCCAATACCGCGCGGTCGTCATGGGTATGAACGTCGATAAACCCCGGCGATAGGACAAGACCCGTGCCGTCCACCTGTTGTGCTGCGGGGGCCGTAATGCTGTCCGCAATGCGCGCGATCCGTCCGCCTGCCACCGCCACGCTTGCCTCACGCGCAGGCACACCTGTGCCGTCATATAGGGTGACATTGTGCAAAATCAGATCATAGCTTTGGGTCATACCACCTCGGCAAAGCGATCTGTGGCCCGGATCAAGGCATCACGAATACCCGGTTCGGTTGCCGCATGGCCCGCCCCTTCGATCAGGTGAAAATCCGCCTCGGGCCAGGCACGGTGCAGATCAAAGGCATAGCGCGCCGGGCAGGGCATGTCATAGCGCCCATGCACAATAACGCCGGGAATGCCGTGCATAAGATGGGCATTGGCGATCAACTGCCCTTCTTTCAGCCAGCACTCATGGGAGAAATAATAGTTTTCCAGCCGCGCAAAAGCCAGTGCAAAGGCGGGGTCAGAGAAATCGCAGTTCAGCGCCGGGTCAGGCAATAGGGTGATGGTGCCGGCCTCCCACAGGGTCCATGCCAGCGCTGCCTCTTGTTGCGTGGCCATATCGCCGCCCGTCAAGCGGCGGTGATAGGCCGCGATCATGTCATGGCGCTCATCGGGTGGGATAGGAGCCTCAAACGCGGCCCATTTGTCGGGGAACATTTGCGACACACCCTGCTGGTAGAACCACGCAAGTTCCGCCTTGGTGACCGTATAAATCCCTCGCAAGATCAGCGCAGAAACCCGGTCAGGGTGGGTCTGTGCATAGGCCAGCGCGAGGGTAGAGCCCCAAGAGCCACCAAACACCACCCATTTCTCAACTCCGCACAAAGCGCGCAGCCGCTCAATATCGGCCACCAGATGCCATGTGGTATTTGCCTCTAACCCAGCGTGCGGGGTAGAACCGCCGCACCCGCGTTGGTCAAACAGCAAAACATCATAGCGGGCAGGGTCAAAGTACCGTCTCTGGGTCGGGGTCTTGCCCCCGCCCGGCCCGCCATGCAGCACCACCGCAGGCGTCGCACCTTTTGTGCCGCAGCGCGCATACTGGACCATGTGGCCATCACCCACATCCAGCATCCCTGTCTCATAAGGCTCAATCGGTGGGTAAAGGTTGCGTAGGGTCATTGTTTCTTCCTGTCAGCATGGGCGGATGCGGCGGCGATAAAGCCGTCAAACAAAGATCGTTGGACCGGATCATTGGCCATATCTACCTCGGGGTGCCATTGTACGCCCAAAAGGAAGGGATGGGCATCAAGCTCGACCGCCTCAATCACCCCATCGGCAGCAGTCGCGGCAATGCGCAAGCGAGGAGCCAATGTCGCGATAGCTTGATGGTGCGAGGATGAAACCGTCATGTCATCCCGCCGCAGCAGCGTTGACAGGGCCGTGCCTTTGGCAATCGTCACCCGTTCGCGGGCCCAAAAGGTAGCATCACCCTTTGGGGTTTGGTGCAGGGCATTTGAGTCGCTGATATGCTCATGCAAAGTGCCGCCCAAGGCCACGTTAAGCACTTGAATGCCACGGCAAATGAACAGCGCAGGCAGGCTCCGCGCCACCACGGCATGGGCAAGCGCAAGCTCCGCTTGGTCCCGATCGGCGTGGACACCGTTCAGGGAAGGGTGCTGCGCGTTGCCGCCAAAAAGCGTGGGGTCCATATCGCCGCCACCCGAAAACACAATCCCGTCCAACACATCTAGCCAACGGTCCAGGTGCGGCTCCTCTCCTGGCAAGACAATGGGCGCGCCGCCTGCTTGCCTAATCGCATCCACATAGGATGCCGCGACAAGGTAATGCGCAGTGTCGGGCGGGTTAATCACCGTTTTTTCCAAACGGCCATAACTTGTGACGCCAATCAATGGAACCATATCAAACCCATCACTCCGCTTTGTCTGCTTACTGGATGCTCAAGTGCTAGCCGAGGCTAATTCTTGCGTCAATATTGACAGCATAGATTGGCGCTGGCACCGTTTGGGCATGTACGACAGCAGAAGGGATATCTGCATGACACTTTCCACCTTGACGCTTGGCATCCGCCCATCTGGCCGCACCGCGCTTGCCGCGCGTTGGATCGCGGCCTATCAAGACGGCGGCCACCGGCTTTTGAAAAATGGCGAGGTGGTCATCGAACATGACCGCATCCTCTATGTCGGCCCGCGGTTTGGAGGTGAGGTTGCACGGCGGTTCGATCTGGGGGATGTGTTGATCTCACCGGGCTTCATTGATCTGGATGCGCTGTCAGACCTTGATACCACGACATTGGGCGTCGATTGCGGGCCGGGTTGGGCAAAGGGTCGGGTTTGGCCGCAATCCTACGTCGATAACGGCCCGTATGAGATGTATTCACCCGAAGAGCTCGCCTTTCAAAAACGCTTTAGTTTCGCTCAGCTACTCTGCAATGGTATCACCTCGGCCATGCCGATTGCCTCACTCTTTTACCGCGCTTGGGGGGAAACACCGGCCGAGTTCGCAGCAGCGGCGGATGCAGCAGGGCAGCTTGGTCTGCGCGTCTGGCTTGGTCCGGCCTTTCGGTCAGGTGGCATGGTTTGCACCGCACCGGGTCAGATAGAGCCCCGCTTTGATGAGGCGCGTGGGTTTGCGGGGTTGGTGGAGGCCACCAAATTTGTGCAGGATCAAGCCGGCCGCTATGACGGGCTGATCCAAGGCATGCTGGCTCCCGACCGGGTGGAAACCTGCACCGAGGCGCTGCTTGCCCGCACCATGGATGCAGCACGGGATCTGGATATTCCGGTTCGCCTTCATATGACGCAAGGTGATATGGAGCGCGACACGATGGCAGCCCTTCACGGCTCCACCGCTCCGCAATGGCTGGCCGAATTTGGCGCATTGTCTGATCGGCTGATCGCCCCGCACGCCACCATCGCGACCGATACCGACCTGCAGCTTTACGTCGATCATGGGGTGACCGTGGTCCATTGTCCTTTGGTGTTCGCTCGTTTTGGTGAAATGCTGCGCTCCTTCGGCAGGCTCCGGCGCATGGGCGTTCGTATGGCGATGGGAACAGATACCGCCCCACCCGATATGGTGCTGAATATGGCCGTTGGGGTTATGATGGCCCGAATGGCTGGGGATACCCAGACTGAAACCGGGCCCGAACACCTGTTCGATGCGGCAACTCTTGGTGGTGCTGCAGCCCTGCATCGGCCCGATCTGGGGCGGATCGCGGCTGGGGCAAAGGCCGATATCGCCGTTTTCGACATGGCCGATGCCTTGATGGCCCCAACGATTGACCCGATCCGAACGCTTGTTCTTGGTGCCACCGGCAGGGTCACGCGGGCGGTTTTTGTTGACGGCCGGCTGTCGATGTATTTGGGCCAAGTCGTAGGGATGGACATGGCAGCGGCGCGGCTTCAGGCGCAGCGGCAATTTGAAGGCCTGCGTGCAAAATACCCGCATCGGACATGGGGCCACCCTGATGAAAGCCAGATTTTCCCAGCAACCTATCAAGCCTTTCGTCCAACCTAACATCGGTATCTTAAGTTGGCGCCACACCCTACAGAATACTCAAATGTCTACGTTTGCCCCCTTTAAGGACTTTACCCAGACCTCTTACCGATCTTCGCCTAGCCTCCAAGACAGAAAACAGGCTGAACATTTACTAGACATAGCAAAAACTGAAATCGCTCGCCTTGAAGAGCTCCGTTGTATTGAAGAGTGTTCAAAAAGCACGGCAACGACAGCAATCACTCGCCTTGGAAATGAGATTACTGACGATCTAATTACACCTCTGATGCGGGATCGGTTTCAGCGCGAAATTATTGAATTGGCGGGCAATCGCGTGCGCGCTGAGGTGGTTCGATCAGGCGGTAAATTCGG
>CBDTUV010000033.1:0-14945 GCA_965363575.1 uncultured Pseudorhodobacter sp.
TACGGTATACAATTGCATACCGCTCTAGCCAAAGCCCAAACTTTCAGATAAGCCTGCGCCAATCCAAATCCCAATATAAAGGTGCCGCGCATGACCAAGATCAAAGTCGCAAACCCCGTCGTCGAACTCGACGGCGATGAAATGACCCGGATCATCTGGGATTTCATCAAGCAAAAGCTGATCCTGCCTTATCTGGATGTAGATCTGAAATACTACGATTTGGGGATTGAGGAACGCGACCGCACCGATGACCAAATCACCATCGATGCGGCACACGCGATCCAGAAATACGGCGTGGGCGTGAAATGCGCGACCATCACACCGGATGAGGCGCGTGTCGAAGAATTTGGCCTGAAACAAATGTGGCGCAGCCCGAATGGCACGATCCGCAACATCCTTGGCGGTGTGATTTTCCGCGAGCCTATCATCTGCCAAAACGTGCCGCGCCTTGTGCCGGGCTGGACCCAGCCTATCGTTGTTGGCCGCCACGCCTTTGGCGACCAATACCGCGCCACCGATTTCCGCTTTCCGGGGGCCGGCAAGCTGACGATGAAGTTCGTGGGCGACGATGGCACTGTGATCGAGAAAGACGTCTATACGGCAGAATCTTCGGGCGTTTACATGGGGATGTACAATCTCGACAGCTCGATCATCGACTTTGCCCGCTCGTCGCTGAACTACGGTTTGCTGAAGGGCTGGCCTGTGTATTTGTCGACCAAGAACACCATCCTCAAGGCCTATGATGGCCGTTTCAAAGACCTGTTCCAAAAGGTTTATGAGGAGGAATTTGAGGCCGCATTCAAAAAAGCGGGCATCCATTATGAGCATCGCCTAATTGACGATATGGTCGCCTCGGCGATGAAATGGTCGGGCGGCTATGTCTGGGCTTGCAAAAACTATGATGGCGATGTGCAATCCGATACGGTTGCACAAGGCTTTGGCTCCCTTGGCCTGATGACATCGGTGTTGATGACACCCGATGGCAAAACGGTCGAGGCCGAGGCCGCCCATGGCACTGTCACCCGCCACTACCGCCAGCATCAAGCGGGCAAGGAAACCTCGACCAACTCGATTGCGTCGATTTTCGCTTGGACAGGCGGCCTAAAGCACCGTGCCAAACTGGATAACAACGATGCGCTCGCCAAATTTGCTGCCACCTTGGAAAAGGTCACGGTTGATGCGGTCGAGGATGGCCATATGACCAAAGACCTAGCACTTCTGGTCGGCCCTGATCAAAAATGGCTGACCACGATGGGGTATCTGGAAAAGGTCGATGCCTATCTGAACAAAGCTTTGAAGGGCTAACTGATTGCGGGCCTCAGCAATCAGCTGGGGCCCGTTTCACCCCGCCACGCGAAACAAAAAGTCGTTGCGCGCCAAACGTTCGGCAACATAGCCAAACCCCGCCAAAAACGCCGCCGTTTCTTCAAAGGCATCATCGCGCTGCAACAGCTCAACCCACAATGCAGGTTTGCGCGTCTTCAAAATGCCCACGGCCCCTTGCAGCACGGCCATCTGCATGCCTTCCACATCAATCTTTATCAGGTCCAACTTGCCCACATCGGCCTTGGTCAACACCTTGTCCAACGTCTTTATCGGCATTGAACCCGCATCATTCACCGCAAATGAGGTGCCACCCAGATTGCGGGTGTTGAACTGAACCATCTGCCCATGCCCCGCCTCTGCCCCCACCAAGGAATGATGGGTAACAACCCGCTTTTCCAACCCGTTCAGCGCGATATTGGCCAAAAGGGTCGCGTGGCAATGGGTTTGCGGCTCAAACGCGATCACCTTGGCCACGCCCAGCACCGCGCCAAAATACACAGTGTGATTGCCGATATTCGCGCCGACATCACAGACCACCGACGCAGGGCCAACAATCCCTTCGTCTTGCACACGCGCCAAAATCTTGGCCTCATAAAACCCGCGGGTCTGCACAATCACGCCTTGCACATAGTCATCGGCGGCATCCGGCAAGCTCATCGCAATGCGCTGCATATTCGGCGCGTTAAAGCGCAGGATATGCCCGTCCTCCAACAACCCGACCCGCTGCAAATGCAATTGCGCATTCATCACCCGCAGCATTTGGTCCAGCGTTTCGCGAATAGCGGCCATCCCGTCAACTTCGTTTGGTTCAGATATGGGTGTTTTGGCCATTTGCCCCCCGAAAAAGCGGTTTTCGCGATCTTACAGCCAAAGGCGCCACATCGTCTGCGCCCTTGGCAAGCCTTGCGCAAACCCAGCCCCAACCGTTGCAATTTTCCCATGACAAGGCTCACCACGGTGCCTCCGCTGCGAAATACTCGTTATTCAACAGGTTCCTCTGGCGTTTCCCGCGTGCCTGCGGTATGGCCGCGCCAACCCTAATGATTTGAAAAAGAGATACCTCCGATGGAGCTTCGCAACATCGCCATTATCGCACACGTTGACCATGGCAAAACCACCCTCGTCGATGAACTGCTAAAACAGTCCGGCACCTACCGCGACAACCAGGCCACCACCGAACGCGTGATGGACAGCAATGACATCGAGCGCGAGCGTGGCATCACCATTCTTGCCAAGGCGACCTCGGTGGAATGGGGTGGAATGCGGATCAATATCGTGGACACCCCCGGCCACGCCGATTTTGGTGGTGAGGTGGAGCGTATCTTGAACATGGTTGACGGTGTTGTCCTGTTGGTCGATGCCGCCGAAGGCCCGATGCCGCAAACCAAATTCGTGACCTCCAAGGCGCTTGCACTTGGCCTGCGCCCGATCGTGGTGCTGAACAAAGTTGACAAGCACGACGCCGAACCCGACCGCGCGTTGGACGAATGTTTCGATTTGTTTGCCAACCTTGGTGCCGATGACAAACAACTCGACTTCCCGCATCTTTACGCCTCTGGCCGCGCCGGCTGGGCCGATACCGAACTTGACGGCCCGCGCAAAGACCTGACTGCGCTGTTTGAGCTGATCGTAAAACACGTTCCTGCCCCCGCGCAAGTCGCCAAGGCCGCCGAGCCGTTCAAAATGCTGGCCACCACCTTGTCGGCTGACCCGTTCATCGGCCGCATCCTGACGGGTCGTGTCGAATCCGGCACCCTAACGGTTGGCGCGCAGATCAAGGCTTTGTCGCGCGACGGTGAAAAGATCGAACAGTTCCGCGTCACAAAAATTCTCGCTTTCCGCGGTATCGGCCAGCAGCCGATCGAGGAAGCCATTGCAGGCGATATCGTCACCATCGCCGGCATGACCAAGGCGACCGTGGCCGATACTCTGTGCGATCTGTCTGTCGAAGACGCGATTGAGGCACAGCCGATTGATCCGCCAACCATCACCGTGACTTTTGGCATCAACGACAGCCCATTGGCCGGCAAAGACGGCACCAAGGTGCAGTCGCGCATCATCCGCAAGCGTTTGATGGATGAGGCCGAAACCAACGTCGCAATCAAAATCGCCGACACCCCCGGTGGTGAAGCGTTTGAGGTTTCGGGCCGTGGCGAATTGCAGATGGGCGTGCTGATTGAAAACATGCGCCGCGAAGGGTTTGAGCTGTCGATCTCGCGCCCTCGCGTGATCTTCAAAGACGAAGACGGCGTGCGGATGGAGCCTGTGGAAGAGGTCACCATCGACGTGGATGACGAATATTCCGGCGCCGTGATCGAAAAGCTGACCGGCGAACGCAAAGGCGATCTGCTGGAAATGAAACCCGCCGGCGTTGGCAAGACCCGCATCGTGGCCCACGTGCCTTCGCGCGGCTTGATCGGCTATCACGGTCAATTCTTGACCGACACCCGCGGTACGGGCGTATTGAACCGCCTGTTCCACGGCTGGACACCGCACAAAGGCCATATTCAAGGACGGCGCCAAGGTGTTCTGATCTCTATGGAAAATGGCGTGTCGGTATCCTACGCGCTGTGGAAACTGGAAGATCGCGGCAAGTTCTTTATCGGCGCGCAGGAAGCGGTTTACCAAGGTATGATCCTTGGCGAACATTCGCGCGACAATGATCTGGAAATCAACCCGCTGAAGGGCAAACAGCTGACCAACGTGCGCGCAAGCGGCACAGATGAAGCCGTGCGCCTGACAACCCCGGTGCGCATGTCGCTGGAAGAGTCGATTGCCTATATCGCAGATGATGAACTGGTCGAAGTGACGCCCAAAAACATCCGTATGCGCAAACGGCATCTGGACCCGCATGAGCGCAAACGCCAGTCGCGGTCGGCGTAAAGTAAGAAAAGCCCGCTCACTTGAGCGGGCTTTTTTCTTTTGTGGAGGTTAGCAGGCGACCGCTTTGAGTCTTTTGTGGGCGGTCAAGTGGCTTTTCCAGAACCGCTACAGTAGCCAGCTACGGTCCTCTAGGCGCTCTTTCTTCACGTAATGAGCACGATTGTAGAGCGAGGTGACGAGACTCGTCGTTACCATACCAAAGCGTTGTTTTGGGTCGTCGACGCGCGATTTGTGTCCCTTTTCGAGTACGTCAAGACTGGACATCCCAATCTTGAGCGAACTGGCCCAACTTTTGATTTTATCATTGTCGAATGAGCACATTACGCTGTGGGCAAAAGCGTTACGAATTTTTCTAACCAACTCGATATCGCTAAACTCTTCGTGTGAAATTAGTCCGAGCGCGCGACTCGTAGAGGCTTTTGCTGAAAATGTGGAAAGTGGTGCATTTGGATCGTCAAAGAGTTTTTTTGTGGCCGAAGTATCCAAGAAAAATCCTCGCAAAACCACTTCGAGCATTTCTTCAATTAGTGATGCAGCGACAAGGCTGCGCCCCCTATCTGTCTCGCCCTTCGTTGCATTGAGAAATGTGTGCAAGCGTTCATAGAAAGGATCATCCAAAGCTAGTTTTTTCAATTTACGCCCTCTTTCTGCTCTGAGAATGCACCGTAACCTATGACGCTTCGTCCCGCTAAACGGACGCTCACCACATCAAGCCGCCACTGCCACCCCAATCGGCGCGAACGGCTGCATCTCCACCCCGTCCCCGTCAAACGTACAGAACGTCCCCGCTGGCACCAACTGCCAATCATCCTCATCCGTCTCAAGCGGTTCGGACACAACGGCGCGGCCCTGATTGGTTTTTGACCAGCGGTGATACAGCGTCGGCGCCAAATCATCGGTGGCATAGCGCACCGCATATAGCTTTTTACCATCCGAAAACGCGGCGGTCATGCGGATATGCGGGGTGCTGCCACACTCGCGGCTCAATGCCTCAAACCGCGCAGTGGCCCGTTCCAACGCCCCAAGCGGGTCATCATTCAGCCCTTCGGACAGCGCCACCAAAAACAGCGCCTCACTATCCGTCGCGCCCTTACGTTCACCATAATAAGCATCGGGGATCATCATATCGCCCGCACGGCGGAAATGTTCAAACCCGCCCACTTGGCCATTATGCATAAACGACCACTGCTTGGACGTGAACGGATGGCAATTATTGCGGCTAGTCGCCGTACCCGTGGACGCGCGCACATGGCTTAAAAACAGCCCCGATTTCACCTGCCGCACAAGGCTTTTCAGGTTGGGATCAGACCACGCCGGCGACACATCACGGTACTGCCCCGGCTCGGCGCGCGCATCGTACCACGCAAGGCCGAACCCATCAGCGTTGATCGCCGACTTGCATTCAGTCGCACAATGGCTTTGGTGAATAAGCGAATGTTTGGGGCGGCTGACCACCTCATCCAGAAAAATCGGCTTGCCAATATAGGCGGCCCAACGGCACATGATGACTTCCCTCTGCCCAACTCAATCTTTGATCGGCGCGATCTGTAGCCGCGCTTTGATGGTCATATCATATAGCTAAGAAAACGTTGAAACAGGGGGTATGTTGTGTAGATCACTCCACCTCTTCCAACACCAACAAATCACGGATGCTGGCACCCTTGGCATGGGCCAAGGCGGCCTGATATTCGGGTGAGTTGTAACAGGCGACACCTGCGGCAAGGCTGGGAAAGCGGGCGACCACATTGCGCGCGCGGTCATTGCCTTCCAGCTGCACATATGGCCCACCGCGGGCCAAAAACACACCGCCATGCGCCAAAATAGCTGGTCCGGCAAGGGCTGCGTATTTGCCATAGGCGTCCGCGTCCGTCACCTCGACATGGGCAATCCAAAGTGCTGTTTGCATGTTAGTTTCCTTCCAAAATTGCTTCGACAGCGGCAATCGCAGTCTCGGCACCCGCAATATCCATCCCGCCGGCCTGCGCCATATCCGGGCGCCCACCGCCGCCTTTGCCACCCAAAGCGGTCGCTGCTGCCTTGACCATATCTACGGCGGAAACCTTGGTCACCAGATCGCTTGTAACCCCTGCAGCAACAGCGGGCTTGGCGCCCGTATCCGCGATCAGCAGCACAGCACCCGATCCGATCCGCGCTTTCATCTCGTCAATCAGCCCCGGCAAATCCTTGCCCGACACCCCGGTCAACACTTGGGCTATCAGCTTTATCCCGTTGATTTCCTTGATCTCTGGCCCAGCCGCAGACCCACCCATCGCCAGTTCACGGCGCAATTGTGCGACTTCATTCTCCAGCTTGCGACGGTCATCCAGCAATGCCTTGGCGCGGCCTGCAAGCTCGGCAGGTGTTGCCTTCAACACCGCCGCCACGTCGGCCAGATTGCCCAACTGCTCTTTCAAATAGGCCATGGCCCCTTCGCCAGTCAGCGCCTCAATCCGCCGCACACCCGCGGAGGATGCAGACTCACCTAGCAAAACAAACATTCCAATCTCGCCCAAACGGCCCACATGGGTGCCGCCGCACAGCTCTAGCGAATAGGTCCGACCGTCCGCGCCCTTACCAGACCCGTCTTGCAGGCCCATCGACACCACGCGCACCTCGTCACCGTATTTTTCGCCAAACAAGGCCTGCGCCCCCAAGGCACGGGCATCGTCAGGCGTCATGATTCGCGTATCGACAGGACTGTTCTGGCGAATATAGCTGTTCACCTCCGCCTCAACCTGCGCGATTTCGGCAGGCGACACCCCTTGCCCATGGCTGAAATCAAAGCGCAAACGGTCGGGCGCGTTCAACGACCCACGCTGCGAGACGTGATCGCCAAGCGCGCGGCGCAGCGCCTCATGCAGCAAATGTGTCGCGGAATGGTTGGCGCGAATGGCCGAACGGCGGGCATGATCGACGGTCAAGGCCGCGCCTTGGCCCTTTGCAATCTCACCCTCAACCACTTCAGCCATATGGATAAATAGCCCTTGGCTCTTTTTCGTGTCGGTAATGCGCGCACGGCCGGTCGCGGTTTTCAACACGCCTTCGTCACCAACCTGACCACCTGATTCCGCATAAAACGGCGTTTGGTTCAGGATAATTTGTACCGTATCACCCTTGCCCGCTTTGTCGGTTTCCGCGCCTGCATTCACCAGCGCTAGCACCTGACCCTCGGCGGTTTCCGTGTCATAGCCCAGAAATTCGCTCGCGCCATGAACTTCGGCCAGATCAAACCAGATTGCCGCATCCTTGGTTTCGCCCGACCCCGACCAACTGGCCCGCGCTTTGGTTTTTTGTTCGGCCATCGCCGCTTCAAACCCGCCCGTATCCACCGCGCGCCCCTTTTCGCGCAGCGCGTCTTGGGTCAGGTCCAGCGGAAAGCCGTAGGTGTCATAAAGTTTAAACGCCGCAGCCCCCGGAAGGTTCGCGCCTTCGGGGATCTTGGACAGTTCATCATCCAAGAGCTTCAACCCACGGTCCAGCGTCTGGCGGAACCGGGTTTCTTCCAGCCGCAAGGTTTCCTCAATCATCGCCTGCCCGCGGGCCAGTTCTGGATAGGCTGCCCCCATCTGGCGCACCAAAGCGGGCACCAAACGGTGCATCACCGGGTCTTGCGCGCCCAATTGATGGGCATGGCGCATCGCGCGGCGCATGATCCGGCGCAGCACATAACCGCGCCCTTCGTTCGATGGCATCACGCCGTCAGCAATCAGAAAAGACGTGGAGCGCAAATGGTCGGCAATCACCCGGTGGTGGGTTTTACCGGGACCGTCCGGATCAGAGCTGGTCGCATGGGCCGAAGCCTCAATCAAGCTGCGCATCAGATCGGTGTCGTAATTGTCGTGCTTGCCTTGCAAAAGCGCGCCGATGCGTTCCAACCCCATGCCGGTATCAATGCTTTGCTTGGGCAAAGGCGTCATCGACCCATCGGCATGCTGTTCATTTTGCATGAAGACGAGGTTCCAAATCTCAATGAAACGGTCGCCATCCTCATCCGCAGACCCCGGAGGACCGCCCCAGATTTTATCGCCATGGTCAAAGAAAATCTCGGTACACGGCCCGCAAGGCCCGGTTGGCCCCATGCGCCAAAAGTTATCATCAGTGGCGATGCGGATGATGCGATCATCGGGCAGGCCTGCCACCTTTTTCCACAGGTTCGCCGCCTCATCATCATTGTGGTAAACGGTGACCAGCAGCTTATCTTTGGGAATGTCGAAATCGCGGGTCAACAGCTCCCACGCAAAGGGGATCGCATCCGATTTGAAATAGTCACCAAAGCTGAAATTGCCCAGCATTTCAAAGAACGTATGGTGGCGTGCCGTATAGCCGACATTATCCAGATCGTTGTGCTTGCCGCCTGCCCGCACGCATTTTTGCGCCGATGTCGCGCGGACGTAATCGCGCTGTTCCACCCCGGTAAAACAGTTTTTGAACTGCACCATCCCCGAATTGGCAAACATCAAGGTCGGATCATTGCGCGGTACCAAAGGGCTGCTGTCCACGACCCGGTGGCCATTGCGGTTGAAATAGTCAAGAAAGGTTGAGCGGATATCGTTCAGCGATGGCATATAGCGGCCCCTTATCAGGAGAATGGCAGGTTCGCCTTTCGTTTAGCGGGGCGCGGCAAGACTGTCCATAACGCTGTCACGTGTCATGCAAAAGGCCGGGGAGTTGATGCCCCGGCCTTTGTTCGTTTTCGATGTCGGATCAGTCGTCCAGCAAGGCGTCACTGGCCACACCGTCTTCCATATGGAAATCCAAACCATGCGAAGAGCGGATTTTATCCTCAATCTCTTGGGCCACACTGGGGTTGGATTTCAGGAAGGTTTTGGCATTCTCACGCCCTTGGCCAATCCGCTCATCCCCGTAAGAATACCAAGAGCCGGACTTTTCAACGATCCCGGTTTTGACCCCCAAATCGACCAGTTCGCCAGTCTTGGAAATCCCTTCACCGTACATGATGTCAAATTCGACCTGCTTGAAGGGCGGCGCCACCTTGTTTTTCACAACCTTGACGCGGGTCGAGTTGCCGACCACCTCATCCCGGTCCTTGATCGCGCCGATCCGGCGAATATCAAGCCGCACCGAGGCATAGAATTTCAACGCATTGCCGCCTGTAGTGGTTTCAGGGCTGCCAAACATCACGCCGATTTTCATGCGGATCTGGTTGATGAACACCACCATGCAATTGCTGCGCCCGATCGAGGCCGTCAGCTTGCGCATTGCCTGGCTCATCAAACGGGCCTGAGAGCCCATCTGCATATCGCCCATATCACCTTCGATTTCCGACTTTGGCACCAAGGCCGCCACCGAATCGATCACGATGATGCTGACCGCACCAGACCGCACCAATGTGTCGACAATTTCCAACGCCTGTTCGCCCGTATCCGGCTGGCTGATCAACAGCTCGTCCAGGTTCACGCCCAGCTTTTTGGCATATTGCGGGTCAAGCGCGTGTTCCGCATCAACAAAGGCGCAAACCCCGCCTTTTTTCTGCATTTCCGCTACGACATGCAGCGTCAGCGTGGTCTTGCCCGAACTTTCCGGCCCGTAAATCTCAATGATCCGCCCCTGTGGCAGACCGCCGATTCCCAGCGCGATATCAAGGCCCAGCGACCCGGTCGATGTCGCCTCCACATCCATAACGGCGTTGTCCGACCCCAGCTTCATGATCGAGCCTTTGCCGAACTGCCGTTCAATCTGTGCCAATGCGCTTTCCAGCGCTTTTGCCTTATCCATCTCGCGTTTCCCGTTCAGATCCAGAAGGTTTGCCGTCGCCATATATCTGCCTCTTTATTTCACAGCCGCAGACGCGCGGCAATCACGGTATTTGTTCCTGCCTTGTTCTCACACAAGCTGGGGAAAAACAAGAACATTCGACATAAGTTTTCAAGACCGAGGCGTATTGTGCCTGTGGACGCTGCGATTGGTCCGTTCGCGGCGCCCCAATCCCTGCCTCTTTTTGCTAAGCGATATTGGTTAAGGCTTTGTAAACGCCGAACCGCTCCACCGCCCCTTTGCACAAGTCCCTCAATACACGTGATTCACAATCCGTCTTTCCGGCAAAACCAAGCCCACTAATCATCCAATCAACGGCCCATGCTTGCCATACGCCGCTTCATAATGCAGGCGCAGGCGTTGCAAGGCGATCCGCAGCACGATCTTGCCCGACCGCGCCGACCAGCCCATCCGCTTTTCGGCCACCTCCAGCCCTTCCAGAAAACAACAGCAGCGCAGCACCATATCGCCAAGCCCCGGCCCCAGATCCCGCAGCGCCAGCGACACACGGTCGCGCGCATCCCGCGCCCCGCCGGGCGTACCATCTGTGGCAACGGACCCCCGGTCAGCCCCCGTCAAAAACCGCTCCCAATTTTGGGTCACGCGCGGGCCCATCTGCGCCAGTTCAAAATCCATCCGCAACTGCTCGGCCGCCGCGACCAGCTCGGTCGGCAAAAACGGCTTGCCATCGCGGTCGCGCCGCCGCGCCAACACCTGCACCGGGCTTTCGGCGGAACTATAGCGCACGCGGCGTTCCTCGCTGTCCTCCACCTCGTCACGCGCGTCCCAAGACGGACCTGCACCACCAAATTGCGCCGCAGCCTCGGCCATCCCCGGCCCACCCTCATCCACGCCCATCCGTTTCAGCGCGGTCCGCCCCGTTTGGGTAATCACATAGGTAGACACCCGTCCCGGCTTGGGGCACGAAATCCACTCTTGCAGCGCAAAGGCCTGCGCCACGCTGCGGTCAATCACCGCAAGTCGCAAGGTTCGCCCATCGGCAAAACTGCGCAATACCGCGGCCTTTTCCATATCGGGCGCAATGGCCAGCACCGTATCCGCCTCGGCCAAGCGCCGCAAAACCCTGCGCCCTTCGCGCATCAAAGTGGCCTCATCAATTGTCAAATTCGCAGGTCTTACAGGGGCAGTCATGGTCTTGGCATCCTTCCGGCTGGGGTTGCATGGCGTCATATCCTGCACCCGCCCAAGCGCATCCAGCGCTTCATCCACCAGCGGATCATCGCGGCGGTTTTCATAGCGGCGCACCTGACGCATCACGGTTGACGCATGGCAGCCTTCACGCCGCGCCAATTGCCGCAAGGAAACCCCTTGCTCCGTATGGTCAAGATACAGGCGTACCGCATCAGGCAGCCATGCAGGCAGCGAGACATCCGAACTCAGGTTTGATCGCATATCAATGTCCTGTGCCGCCCTAACCGAGCCTTTGGTCCAAACTTGGACATTTTCAACTCTGGGTGGCATTGATTACCTGTTCGTTAATATCTTCGCTTTCGCCGATAATTGTTTCCAAATGATAAACAATTGCGAAAGCAGCGCGCGGTGAAAATAAAACTGGCGCAACGCTGGGTTGTATAGATGCAACATCCCCTGGCAATTCACCCAGAGGATACCATGTCAGATATCAGCACCCTACTCGCCAATCTTCGCCGCCCACGCTTGCTTATCCGTGCGGCGCGTCACGGGCTATGCGACTATCGCCGCGACCGTGATCTGCGCCGCTTGATTGATGCACCCACCCCGCCCAGCCCCGAAACCGCCCTGGCCAAACTGTTTGATGCCGAGGAACGGACCGAGGAAACCCGCCGCGCGGGCGATGCAGGCTATTCGCTTTCCCGCCACATCGATCTATTGATCGCAATGCTGGCCGAGGCACGCTTGCTGCGCAGCCCTAGCGGCGCCTGAAACGGGGGCCAGCTAAATAGAAGACCAGCCGAAACGCAAAAGGCCCGCCCCCAAACCGGGACGGGCCTTTTTTCTGCCGTCTAACGAACGCTTAGACAAACGCATCCGGCATCGACGCCTTTTTGCGCGCGACATAATCATCCAGCGCATCGCGAATACCCTCATCCAGCGCAGGCGCTTGATAATCGCCGATCATCTTGGCCACACGGTTGGCCGCCAGCGTTTCGGTATCGCGCGCGCCTTCCTCATACCACGTCTCAAACGGCTTGTAATCGAACAGCTCAGACCGCCAGAACGCGGACTTGAAGTTCTTTTGCGTATGCTCACAGCCAAGGAAATGCCCGCCCGGCCCCACTTCGCGCAGCGCGTCCATCGCTTGCCCGTTGTCGTCCATCTTAATACCTTGCGCCAAATGATGCAGCGTCCCCAACTGGTCCGCATCCATCACAAACTTCTCAAAGCTCGACACAAGGCCACCTTCCAGCCAGCCACAAGAATGCAACATAAAGTTCACACCCGACAGCAACGCCATGTTCAGGCTATTCGCCGTCTCATAAGCCGCCTGCGCATCCGGCAGTTTTGATCCACAAAACGCCCCGCCTGACCGATACGGCAAGTTCAAACGCCGCGCGAGCTGCCCTGCCCCATAGGTAATATGCGCCGCCTCAGGCGTCCCGAATGTCGGCGCGCCCGAATTCATGTCGATTGACGTCACGAACGCCCCAAAAATCACTGGCGCACCGGGCCGGACCAACTGGCTATACGCAACACCCGCCAAAACCTCGGCCAAAACCTGCGTCAGCGTGCCTGCCACCGTCACAGGTGCCATAGCCCCCCCAACAATAAACGGCGAAATAATCGCCGCTTGGCCTGCCTGCGCATAAACCTCCAACGCACCCATCATCGTCGAATCGAACGTAAGCGGGCTGTTGATGTTGATCAGGCTGGTCATCACCACGTTTTGGTCGACGAAATCCGCCCCAAACAGCAGCTTTGACATTTCAACCGAATCTGCGGCGCGCTCGGGTTCCGTCACCGACCCCATATAGGGTTTGTCCGATAGCACCATATGCGCGCGCAACATGTCCAAATGCCGCTTGTTCACTGGAATATCCGTAGGCTCGCACACCGTCCCACCCGAATGGTGCAACCATTTCGACATATAGCCCAGCTTCACGAATTTCTCAAAATCCGTCATCGTGGCATAGCGCCGCCCCGACTCGCGGTCGCGCACAAAGGGGGGGCCGTATACCGGGGCCAAAACCAGATTGCGCCCGCCAATCTCGACATTGCGATCCGAATTTCGGGCGTGCTGGGTGAACGTGCTGGGTGCCGTCGCACACAGCTTGCGTGCCAAGCCCCGCGGAATATGCACCCGCTCGCCCTTCACATCCGCGCCCGCCTCACGCCAACGGTCAAGCGCTGCCGGATTATCGACAAAGTTCACGCCAATCTCTTCCAACACGGTTTCCGCATTGTGCTCGATGATTTGCAGCGCTTCCTCATTCAAAATCTCGAAATTCGGAATGTTGCGGCTGATATATTTCGCCACGTCAAAGCTTACGGCCGTCCGCTCTGCCCGCCGCGCAGATCCACCACCGCCCCGCGCTCTGCGCCCTGCAACGTCATTCATCGCTAAATCTCCATATCTGCCCGCAAAGGCGCGGCCTATTTGCCGCCTCTTATGCCGCCAAAGCCGCGCGCCCCACTCCTCAATTCCGTCACATCCCACTCAAAACCGACATTCCCAAACCAAGGCCGCCAAACCAAGACTGTGGTCCGACCCACCCCCGATTTCATCTTGGCAGAAATACCTTTGGGGGGAGGGATCGATGCAATCGGTCCCGTGGGGGGCAAACAGCCCCCCTCGCCCTGCCCCAACAAGCCCTCTTGCGATTCGACCGATCCTTGCTTATCCCCCGCCCATGACACATCATGAACGCCTTTTGATCATCGACTTCGGCTCTCAGGTCACGCAGCTTATTGCGCGCCGCCTGCGGGAACTGAACGTCTATTGCGAAATCCACCCTTTCAATAAGGTGACAGACGCTTTTCTGGCCGATTTTGCGCCCAAGGCGGTGATCCTTTCGGGCGGCCCGGCCTCGGTCTTTGCGACAGGCGCGCCGATGCCGCCGCAATCCGTCTTTACCCTCGGCGTGCCGGTCCTTGGTATTTGCTACGGCCAGCAAGTGATGATGCATTGCTTGGGCGGTTTGGTCGAACGCGGCCACGGCACCGCCGAATTCGGCCGCGCCTACGTGACACCCACGGCGGAAAAACTCTCCATCCTCGCCGGTTGGTTTGAAACCGACCGTGAACAGGTCTGGATGTCGCACGGCGACCACGTGTCGAAACTCGCCCCCGGTTTTGCCGCCTATGGCACCTCGCCCAACGCACCGTTCGCCATCACCGCCGATGTGTCGCGCAATTTCTACGCCGTACAATTCCACCCCGAGGTGCATCACACCCCGAACGGCGCGAAACTTTATGAAAACTTCGTCCGCCTTGCGGGATTTACCGGCGATTGGACGATGGATGCCTACCGCGATCAGGCCATTGCCGCGATCCGCGCCCAAGTCGGCGACAAGCGCGTCATCTGCGGGTTGTCCGGCGGCGTCGACAGTTCCGTCACCGCCATGCTGCTGCACGAAGCCATCGGTGACCAGCTCACCTGCGTTTTCGTCGATCATGGGCTTTTGCGGCAAAATGAGGCGGCCGAGGTCGTCACCATGTTCCGTGACAACTACAACTTGAACCTAATCCACGCCGACGAGTCCGAGTTGTTCTTGGGTAAACTCGAGGGTGTCTCTGACCCTGAAACCAAGCGCAAAATCATCGGCGGTCTGTTCATCGACGTGTTCCAAAAATACGCGAACGGGATTGAGGGGGCCGAGTTTTTGGCCCAAGGCACGCTTTACCCCGATGTGATTGAAAGCGTCAGTTTTTCGGGCGGCCCCTCTGTCACCATCAAATCGCACCACAATGTCGGCGGATTACCCGAAAAGATGGGCCTGAAACTGGTCGAACCCCTACGCGAA
>CBDTUV010000034.1:0-14849 GCA_965363575.1 uncultured Pseudorhodobacter sp.
GTCTGGGATATCGCGACGATTTGGGCGATGAGGTCTGGCACCTGTCCTGCGGTAAGCGCCAGCGCAGTCACAAGGCGACAGGCCGCCTAAGTGCCGATAACGGTGATTTTTTGGCGGCGCTGGTTCTGAACGGTGAGGGCATCGCGCTGCTGCCGCGCTTTATAGTCGAGGCCGATCTTGCCGCCGGGCGAATGACTGCCGTGCTGCCGGACTGGTCTGCGCCAGAGATATGGCTGACGCTATATTATCCGCCTTATGAGCAGTTGCCGCTGCGGGTCGCGACCTTTTCAGACTTTTTTGAAACCCATATAAATGAGACCTGTCCGCTCTGACATGTTTAGCACAGATACCCAATTTGCAGCGGGTTATGCGGCGTTGCGCGGGGTTGCTTGCGCGGTCGCGGTGCTGGCACTCGCGATCATGGCGATGGCCGACAACCCCTAGACTCATTGTTGCAAATTTGTGGGCCAGTTCGATAATTGCCCTGCGTATAGGCCATGGTTCAACATGGGTTTTCAGGTTAGAAAGAAAAGATCACAACTTTCCAGCTATCGGCAATTGCCGGATACGAGGCAACAATGAACGACCTACCTGAAAAAAAAGCGCCGCTGATCGGCTCGACAGATGCTCCAACCACGGCTTTGGTTGCGGAGGTGCCGCCGCGCAATCCCGCTGGCATCATCGCGCTTGGTGTCGTGGTTTTGTTGTTGGTGCTGGTATTGGTCTACGCGCTGTCAGATCGCATGACTCCCACATCCTCACGAGGGATTGCGTCTGCCCATGTGGCGCAGATTGCGCCGCGAGTTTCGGGCGAGGTGATAGAGGTTTTGGTCGACGATGATGCTGTGGTGCAGGCGGGAGATGCGCTGTTCACGCTTGACGCGCGGCCATTTGAACTGGCAGTGCGGCAGGCAGAGGCGAGCCTTGCGACAGCCACGCAAGGGGTAGATGCCTCCAGCGCGTCATTGGTAGCAGCGCAGGCAGCGGTGACGCAGGCGCGGACCAATCTGGATACGGTGCGCGCCGATGCCGACCGCACTTTCCGGCTGGAGGATCGCGGTATCGCGGCCAAGGCCCAAGCGGAAGCTGCCCGCGCCAAGGTGAATGATGCCGAAGCGCGTTTGCAAACGGCAGTGGCCAATCTTGCCTCTGCGCGTGCGCAACTTGGGCCGAAAGGGGCGGATAATCCCGCCATTCTGGCAGCGGCGGCGCAGTTGGAGCGCGCGCAATACGATCTTGCGTCTACGACTGTTCGCGCGCCGCATTATGGCGTGGTAACCAACGTGACCCTGACCTCGGGGCAGTTTATCGGGGCAGGCAATCCGGCGATGACGTTTATTGACGCAGCGGCCGCATGGATCACCGTTGATCTGCGTGAAAACCAGTTGCAGGCTGTCGAGCCGGGCGATCCGGTGCATCTGCTGTTTGATGCGGTGCCGGGAAAAATCTTTGAAGGCCGAGTGCAAAGCGTGGCCTGGGGGATCAATCCGGGGCGGTCGGCACAGGGCGGGCTTGTCGTCAACCAGCCGTCAAACCGCTGGTTTGAACCCGCGCGCCGCATTCCTGTGCGGATCGAGCTGAACGGCGGGATCGAGGCGCGCCCGCCGCAGGTTCGGGTCGGTGGCAAAGTGCATGCGGTGGTCTTTACCGCTGGCACAGGCAACCCGATTGCCCTTATCGCACGCGGCTTGCAATGGGCGCGGTCCTGGACCAGCTACCTGCATTAGGAGGTTGCGATGTATGTTACCCCCCGCCCGGTTCTGCACGAGGACCCGCTTTATGCAGTGCGCTTTGCCGCGATTGGCACGCTGGCCTATGCCGCGATTCCGCTTTTGGACCCCGGTATGCCGCCGATCATTGCAGCCTTGCCGCTGGGCCTGATTGCCGCACAGCGCAAAGCGTTTGATCCGATCAAGGGGATTGCCGGACCTATTGCTATGATCGTGATGGCCTTTGCACTGGCGTGGTTGGTCAATTTTCTGCGCCCTATGCCGTTGGTTTATCTCGGAGCGATGTGGCTGGCCTATTTCGTGGGGTTTCGCCTGATTTTGCAGACCGGGGCGCAAATGGGAATGCTGGTCGTCGTCATGGCGGTCTTGATGTCGATCATGGGGATGCATGGCACGGTTATGGTGGAGGTGCTGCGCGATGGTTTCTTGCAGGCGGCTTTGGTCGCGCTGGTCATCGCGCCATTAGTCTATTTTCTGCTGCCGCCGCGCACCCGCGAAAAGCATGTTGATGAGCCGACGCCAAGTGAGGGCAATGTGACGACTGGCGCTGCAATCCGGGCGACGGTCTTGCTAGGGCTCAGCTTTTGGCTTTATGCGGTGATGCAGCCCTCGGATATGATGATGGCGATTATTGCCGCGATGGTGTTGGTATTCCCCACCCGCCATGCAGTGTTTTTTGAGGCATGGCAGCGCATCCGCGCGACATTTTATGGCGGTGCCGTGGCCCTCGCGATCCTGTGGGTGTTCACGCTGACAGAGCATCTTTCGATCCTGCTCGGCATGATCTTTCTGGGTGGGCTGTGGTTTGGCAACCGGATGTTGCAAGGCACGCATCCTAGCATGGTGTATCAATACGGCTTTTCTGTCGCGCTGGCATTGATTGCCGGGGCGCTGTCGACGCAAGAGGCGGGTTATGCGGTCTTTACGCGCATCGTGCTAACCCTCACCGGGGCTTTGGCGGCAGCAGTGATGGTCGCGCTGCTTGATGCGTTGTTTCAGTGGCATAGGGAACCGAAACCCGAACAGCTTGCGGAATAGAGGTCGCACAGTCAGGTGTTTTGCGAAACGCCTATGCCTTTTGTTTCTGCGCCGACCAGATCAACGCGGTCGGCGTGGTGCCGTGTTGCGCAAGCTGCTGTCGCCCAGACCAAAACCTCATCCCGGCAGTCGATATCCCGGTCAAAGCCCCTTCGGCAATAGCGCGGGCCAAAGGCAGTGACGTCCTTATCATAAGATAGAACTTGGACATCCGCGGACGGATTTTTCTGGACTAATTTCACCTCTTTCACGGCCTCCAATAGAACCTGTTTTGCTTGCTCAACCGGGCGTGAATGGTCAAGCTTGATTGAGCCCTATACGCGATTTCGTGGCTTTGGGGTGGAGTAGTTGGTGATACGCTGGCATGCGATCTTGTTGTTGGGGAGGATGAGTTAGGTTTGGACGCAAATCGAATGAAAGTTCTCGGGAAAATAGCCGCTTTGCGGAAGATTTCAGATTTTGTTGTTTAGGTTTGCGGCGTTGCCTAGAGCATGAGTTACGGCCTCTGCCACGACTAAGTGGTTCAAAAAATGAACACTGTTTGGAGGAGGAGAAAACCATGTTTACAAAGATTTCGGTTGCTGTTGATGGCTCTGACCAATCAAGAAATGCTGTTGGCTAAGCTTGTGATCTGGCGACGAAGCATACCGCAGCTTTGCACTTGGTACACGCGCCACAAATTGAAGTTGAAACTCTGACGCTGGGCAGAAGAATGCTGGGCGTTCTGCCCACCCGGTTTCGGGAGCCGTACCGAGGTGATCTGTTTTGGCACATCATCGAAAACTTAATTCGTGAAAGCAGCGCAATGCGCGTTGATCTTACTAATGAACGCTATTGCTCCTCTGGGTTAGGGTCCGTCCGCGGATCGAGGGCCATTGCGACGGGTGTCAGGTCTGGCAGAGGCACATATTTTTCCCGCTTATCTACCAGCACACCGGGCCGACGTGAGGTTTGAATAAGAACAAACACGGCGTAGAGTATCGCCACAGTGGATTCGAACAGGAAAAAACTGGACGGGCCGTATATTGCCATTAGCGCCGCCGCGATGAGCGGGCCAATCGTTGCGCCGATGGAATAGACCATGAGCAAGCGCCCCGATGCGGCAATGTAAAACTCGCGCTCCAGCCGGTCGAATGTTTGTGCAACGCAAAGCGGATAGACGCTGCTCATCGCCCCGCCAAACGCCAGTGCCACTGCCAGCAAGGCGACAAGGGGCAAGCCAGAGGCAACAAAGCTGGCAAGCGTTCCCCAAGCGGCCCCGACGACCAGCAAAGTGCCTGACATCACGATGCGGCGGTCAAACCGATCTGCCAGCATGCCCATAGGAATTTGGGCAGCCAAACCGCCGAGCACCACCACACTCATTAACAGGGCGGCCTCGGACACGCTTAGCCCAATCCTGCGGGCAAAGACCACGCCCAGCGCATAGAAAGAGCCGACCATCAACCCCGCAACGCCTGCGCCGACTACGCCAACCTTTGATGCCAGGTAAAGGTCTTTGACGCCGAGCACGCGGCTTTCGCTGAGGTTGGGTTCCCCCAGACTGGTCATTGCAACCGGGATCAGAGAAAGCCCAATCAGTGCGGCGGCTAACATAAAGAGATCGGCGGTTTCGACATTCGAAAGGTTGACCATAGTTTGACCCGATGCGACGGCCAGATAAAAGGTCAACATATAAAAGCTAAGGACGCGCCCGCGGGTTTCGTTGCTGCTTCGGGTGTTCAGCCAGCTTTCAACTGCGGCTGTCATGCCCGCGATACAGAACCCGTTGACAATACGAAGAATTATCCATGTGACCGGATGGAAAAAAGCGGCATAAGCAAGGGTGGTTGCAGCTGCCATTGCCGCGAATACAGCGAAGGCACGGATATGCCCGATGCGAAAGATCACATGTTTGCCATGAAAGCCGCCAAGGGCCAGACCAAGGTAGTAGGCGGCCATAATTGCGCCGGTCAGTGCCACCGGATACCCTGCGGTCTCCATGCGGAGCGGCAAGATAACGCCAAGCAAACTGTTTCCGGCCATGAAGGCGGCAGTGCCACTCAGAAGGCCTTTTACCGAAACGAGAATCTGGCGGATCGTCTGAGACATTGCAATTGCTCCGATGGTTTATCCTTGAACGGAGCGGTCAACGCAACGCTTGTAGCACATTGCCTTCAAACGCGGATTATGTCGATTCACAACCGAAGTAAGAGGGTAGGCGCAAGGTTGCGAATATTTGAAAGCGACAAACCGAGATTGTGTTCCTACCTAAGCGAACGTTTGCAAGATGACGCTTTTAACACTTGAGATGACCACGAAAATCACATTGAACCTCGGCAAATAATCTGCCCAAATCGCTTCTGAGCGAGGTGCAGGCAACTTCGTATAAGGCAACTGATCGGGGTGCGGGATATGAGTGAAAAGAAATTGCTGGAAACCGACTCTGTCGCAGAGGCTATCCCTGATTTCATCCAGTCCGCGCATCCTTTTGACCTTGCCGTCTGGTTGAACCAGTCACCGCTTGCACAAGCCGCTGGCCATCTTGCCGAAATACCCCTGCCACGGCGTGCAAAGGTGTTTGCACATCTCGCGCTGGATCGGCAGGTGGATATGGCGCAGCTCTTTAATCCAAATGATTTCGCCGAGATAGTTGCGCAGATGGACGCGGATGACCGCGCGGATCTTTTCAATCAGCTACCGGAGGCGGCACAACACCAACTGATCCATGATCTGAAGCAAGAGGATTGCGACAACATCCGCAGCCTTTCCGCCTTTCCCGAGGGCAGCGCCGGCGCGATCATGACGACGGATTATGCGATACTTGAAGCCGGGATGACGGCGGCAGAGGCTATTGGTGCGCTACGTCGTATGGGCCCCGCCCGCGAGACGATTTATCGGTCCTACGTTCTCGATGATGATAAGCGCCTGATTGGTTCGGTTCGCTTGCATGAGCTGATATTGGCGGATGAAAACACACCCATCAGCAGTTTTATGGACAAATCGCTGAAAACGGTCACAGCCACCACGGACCGTGAAGACGTGGCCAAGATGATTGCGCAATATGACTTTTTGGCTGTGCCGGTGATCGATGCGGATGGGCGGCTTGTGGGTATTGTTACCCACGATGACGCGACCGATGCGATGCAGGCGGAAATGACCGAGGATTTCCAGAAAATATCGACTGTCTTGCCGTTCTCCCAAAGCCTGCGTCAGGCGGGGATCAGGGTGCTCTATTCGAAGCGGATCGTTTGGTTGGCCCTTTTGGTGTTTGGCAATCTCTTTTCCGGTGCAGGTATTGCCTATTTTGAAGATATGATACTGGCCTATGTTTCGCTGGTTTTCTTTCTGCCCTTGCTGATCGACAGCAGTGGCAATGCCGGGTCACAATCGGCAACGCTGATGGTGCGTGCGCTGGCAACCGGGGATGTGGAGTTGAAGGACTGGCGCGATTTGATCTTGCGCGAACTTATCGTCGCGGCGGCGCTTGGTGCGACTATGGCGCTGGTGGTTTTTCCTGTCGGTGCATTGCGCGGTGGACCGGAGATCGCATTGACCGTCGGACTGACTATGTTCGTGGTTGTGATCATTGGCAGCCTTGTCGGCATGTCGCTGCCGTTTCTTCTTAGCCGTTTGCGGCTTGATCCGGCAACGGCAAGCGGGCCATTGGTTACGACAATTTCGGACGGTATGGGCGTTTTGATCTATTTCTCAATTGCATCGCTGGTGCTGGGGCTTTGAACGGGGCCATTGCGACCAGAACGTGCAACCCTAAAAAGGCCCCGGAACATCCGGGGCTGATCTGATTGTCTTGGCCAAGGCGCGGCCTCAGGCGGCCATTGACCGAAGTATCCATGCTGCCTTTTCCTGAAAACCAGCGCGTTCAATTGCAAGATCCGCAGTCCCCGGGTCATTTGTATCTTCCGCGAGATATACAAAAGCGTGCAAACTGCGCACCAGCATGGCAACCCCGGTGGGCGCTTCACCCAAGGTTTTGGTTTGGCTTGCCACGCGAACCGCTGCCATTTTGTCCAAAGCCCTGATGCGCTTGGCGATCACGTCTGCGGCCGCCGAACCGCGACGCTTTGATCAGCGCATCGGCATCTGACAGCAATTGCTTTGACAGGGCTGTGGAAATAGTTCTGTCCCGAAATCGCGCAAGGATACTCACAACTTGGCTTGGGCGAAACGAGCAGACGTGTAATTGATTGAGGTCCAAACTTCTGAGCGCAAGACTGCGAATAGTCATGTTCGGAAACGCCGTTGATCAGTTTTAATCAAATGGTTGAAAGCGCGAGTTTGATCGGACATTGTGATGCCGAAGAACCTTGGACGGGCTATGGGATAAAGATGAAAAGCTTAGGGGACATTTTGTTCAGGGCGCTGGTCGTCGATACCAGTGGTGCAGGTGGCCTGTCAGAGGCACAGGCCAGCGTTGAGCCGACAAACTTTCTGCGTCATGCCGGATCACTTTCAATGAGCAAGATCGCGGACGGGTTGATTGACCCGAAGCTGGTATTGTCTTGGTTGCTTGCCCATTTGGGGGCGTCTTCGTTTTTTGTCGGTTTGCTGGTGCCAATCCGTGAGGCGGGCGCTTTGCTGCCACAACTGTTTACTGCGCCACTGGTGCATGCCATGGCACGGCGCAAGTGGGCTTGGGTCTTGGGTAGTCTCGGGCAGGGTGCGGCGGCGGCAGGGATTGTGCTGGCGGGTTTGACGCTGGACGGCGCTAATGCAGGGCTTGTGATTTGTGCTTTACTGGCTGTGCTGGCGGTGGCGCGGTCTATTTGTTCGGTCAGTTACAGCGACGTTTTGGGCAAAACAGTGGGCCAATCGCGGCGCGGTGCGGCAACCGGCGTGGCCACATCACTGGGCGCGGGTGCCGTCGTGATATTCGCGCTTGTTCTCATGTCGGGGCTGATGGACCGCGCAACTTTGGTGCTGGTGGCGATTGCACTCGCGGCAATGCTGTGGCTGGGGGCTGGCATGATCTTCGCAACCTTATGGGAGGAGCCTACTCCGGGAAAGGCGGAAACGGCAGCGCTGGGTCAGTTGACCCTGTTACGCGACGATCCGCAATTGCGACGTTTTATTTGGGCGCGCGGGCTTTTGACCTCAACCGCATTGGCGCCGCCCTATATTGTGCTTTTGGGTGCGCAGGCGGGGCATGGCACTTTTGATCGGCTGGGCGCACTGGTCCTGGCTTCGTCTATCGCATCGCTGATAAGTTCGTGGGTTTGGGGGCGCATGGCCGACAGGTCCAGCCGTAAGGTGCTGATGTTTGCGGCCATGGTAGGGGCGGCGGCGTTGCTGGCGGCTGTTGTGCTGGATTTGGCCGGAGCATCGGGAACGGTTTGGGCACTACCGCTGGTTTTGTTTGTGCTGATGATTGCCTATCATGGTGTGCGACAGGGCCGGACGATTTATTTGGTAGATATGGCACCCAAAAACAACCGCGCTGCTTATACGGCCGTATCAAATACTGTGATCGGGATCCTTTTGTTAGGGTCAGGCCTTTTTGGCGCTCTGGCTTCGCTGGCGGGTGCGAAAGTGACGCTGATGATCTTTGCCGCGATGGCTTTGGCCGCGGTTGGGGCGGCGAAAGGTTTGGATGAGATCGAGGAGTGAACGCTTTTCGACGCAAATGCGCATTCCGGTTGTCTGCAACATCTTCCACCCCTTGGTGGTTACGATCGGCCCAGAACACCCTCTTAACAATTTACCCCATTTGGACCCATAGGCGCTGACGTCAGACCGCCCTTGGGGTGGGTTGTGGCTAAATGCAGGGGAAAAGCGGTCACTACTCCGGGACAGAGTGAATGGCAAACTGGTCAAGACCAGCGTCATTCGCCTCAATATAGCGGTATTGTTCCCGCACCCCGGCTTCGCTGAGTTCGCGTAGCACTGTCAGCACCGTATTGGGTGCATGATCGGCACATAGGTCAGCCATTTGTGACAGTTCCTCAAGCGCTATGGGCAAGGCGGCCTCAAGGCTTGGTGCATTGTACACATCAACGAAATGCTGGGCGATGTGTCGGGCCAGCGCGTCGTATTCGGCATCTTCAATCTGCGTGGTCGCAACGAACGTGACGCGGCCAAATGTCTCAACCCCAAGCCAGCCATTTGCAAAAGCCTGGCGTGCCTTACCGACCAGATCGCCTTGTGACCAATTGGAAAATTCAAATCCGCCCGAAACAGCCCATTCGCCAGTGCGCGCGGGGTTGTGAAATACATTCGTATCGCTTTCGTCAAAATGGATCGCGCGCGCCAGAAGGTGAGGCATATCAGTCAGTCTCCAGCAGTTTTGAGAGAGGGATGAGATGGGTCTTTTGGCCGAGTTTCAGCAGCATCCCAAAGTTTTCGTCGACGCCCAGAAATTTACCCACATGATGGGTTCCATCCAACGGCAAAGATATGTCGCCGCCCATGTTCCATGCAAGCCCGCTCCAGTTTCTATGCAAATCGGCGCGGCCCTTTGGGTCATCCAACCCATTCAGCCAAAGCAGTGAATGGCGCGACCATGCTTCCAAAATAAGCGTCGGGTCAATATCGGCGCAACCTTCTTGCTGCAACGACGTCCAGTCGGGTGTCTCACCTGGCTCCAGCGTATCAGGCAAAGACAGCGTCAGCTCTAGTCCGACGACCATCCAGGCCGGTTCCGCCAAAGGGTCGCGTGTCGAGGCCGTGACACGCAAGCCGCCGACATGACCACCGTTCATGCGGATGCCGCCTGTCCAATCCAGGTGCACAGCGGTTTCGGGCGGCGCATGTGCGCCAAGCGCGTTCTGGATGCCAAGAGCACAGGCGCAAAACGCAGCCATTGCGGCCTCAAGCGGAACTTCTGGGGCCAGCACAAGGGCCGCGCGCAACCGCTCAGGTGATAGCGACCAGGTCAGCAAGCCGGAATCGACTCCTTTTTGGGCTTCGTGGACGGCAACCAAAAAAGGATTTGCCGGGCCAGTGGCGAGACCTTTCAGCAGAGGTGGAAAGGTTGGCGCAATAGTCATGCGTACCCCTTGGTGATCAAATCGCGCGCCAAGTCGCGAAAGGCGCGCGCCTGCGAAGAGGTGGGCTTTGACACAACAATCGGCGCGCCCCCATCTGCTGCGGTCCGAATATCCAGATGCAACGGAATTTCGGCCAGCAGGGGTAGCCCCAGCTTTTCCGCCTCTCGTGCCACGCCGCCATGGCCAAAGATATGTTCTTCATGCCCGCATTGGCTGCAAATATGGGTGGACATGTTTTCGATCAGGCCAAGAATGGGAGTGCCGAGTTTATTAAACATATCAATGCCTTTGCGGGCATCAAGCAAGGCAATATCTTGCGGCGTTGAAACGATGATTGCGCCATCAAGCTGTGATTTCTGCGCAAGCGTCATTTGCACATCGCCTGTTCCGGGCGGCAGATCGACGATCAACACATCCAACGCGCCCCACTGTACCTGAAACAACATTTGCTGCAGCGCGCCCATGAGCATCGGGCCACGCCAAACAACGGCCTCATCCTCTTGGGTCATCAGACCAAGCGACATCAGCGTGACGCCATGGTTGCGCAACGGCAGAATGGTTTTGCCATCGGGCGATTGCGGGCGTCCCGAAACACCAAGCATGCGCGGCTGGCTGGGGCCGTAAACATCGGCATCCAGCAGTCCGACTTTGCGACCTTCGGCAGCCAAAGCTGTTGCAAGATTGGCTGAAACCGTAGATTTGCCAACCCCGCCTTTGCCCGAAGCAATTGCCAGAATACGCGCGACACCGGGAATCTTTTCTGGTCCGTCCGCTTTGGCCGGGCCATGTGAATGGCTATGGCCCTTTGTTTTCAGATCAGGCGGCGGCGTGGAAACGGTATGGGCCGTCATCACAATGGATACGTTTTCAACCCCCGCCAGCGTCCGAATTTTGGCCTCGGCTTCGGCGCGCGTTTCTTCCATCTTTTTGGCGCGTGCAGGATCAATTTCCAACACGAAGCGCACATTGCCGCCGTCCACTGTAAGCGCGCGTACCATCCCCGCAGACACAAGGTCGTTGCCGCGGATCGGATCCTTGATGGTTTTCAATATGTCTAGAATGCTGTCGCGGTTCAGCGTCATTCGGTTGGCCCTGTGATTTTGCCTTCGACGATATGTGTCATGTCGATCCCGTCTATGGTCAGGACCATGCGGGCTGTCAGGGCTTTGCCTGCGACTGACGGTCCTGCGTCGCGCACGGCCGCCTCGATCGCTTGCTGCGAAGTGACGCCGACCTGTTTAAGGAATTTGCGAAGGGACATGTTGAACTCATCATCCATGATAAGGCTCCTTTTGGAATTGACCAAGATGCATCGGTTTGCCTAGCCTAGCAGGGCAAGGGGGAAATAGATGCGTATTTTCATTCATATTTTTGGGCTTTCGGCAGGGATGGCACGTGCCGAAGCGCCGCGTGGATTTCTCTTGAGAGTGCCCACCGACTTGGCAGACTTGGGTTGGTGAATCACATCGTGCCGCGATTTGCCCGATTGGGCCGTGCGGTTCGGGGCGTTTTCTATCCTGAACCCGCATCCATCCCTTATGAAGGTTAGTGGCATTAGCCCAGAATTTGATCCGATGAGGCGAGCATCCCTTGTTCCCATCCTGCTGACGCACATTTAGGTGGAAGCGGTTCAAGCTTATGTGTCGCGCCTTGCCCCGACCGATTTGGGAGCGGCTGTTGCGGCAAAATAACGGTTGCATCAGTGATCGCGGCGCTTTGTCAGGTAGTCATCTGTGGTGCGCACACGTGGCCGCTCGGCGCTGGCAAAGGGGTTGTTTGTGCTGTGGTATTGCGCCTGAATGCGGCAATCATCGCACATCTGGATCAAACGGCCTGCGCCACCTTCCATGAACATCGAGTGCTTGCCTGCCAGCTTTTCTGTGATCTTTTCGATGGTGGACTTTACACCAAACAATTTGCCGCATTCTACGCAAGGGAATGGCTCTTCCTCGTGCAGAACGCGCTGTGTAAAGGCGGCATCGGTTGGATCAAATTGTGGTTGCAGAGTGATCGCGTTTTCCGGGCAGACCGTTTCGCAAATTCCGCATTGTAGGCAAGCATCTTCTTGAAAGCGCAACTGGGGTTTGTCGGGGTTATCCAGCAACGCACCATTCGGGCACAGCGACGCGCATGACAGGCACAGCGTGCAGGTGTCAGAATTGACGATAACCGCACCGTAAGGCGAACCCGCGGGCAGCGGAACCGGCACTTTTGCATCCTGCAACAGCGCTTTGCCGGCAAGCCGTGCAATTTGACGGCGGCTTCCCATCGCCAAAACCGGCGTAACAGACAGTGGGGCAGGGCGCGCCGCATAGAGGAGGTCTGACAGCGCGTCAGGATCAGCGACATCAATCAGCCGCAAACGATCCGCGCCGCCCATGGCAGCGGCCAACGCAATCTCGGCATTGATTGGATCACGCTCGGTCCGCGGTGCGGCCAGAATATCGATCCCGTGAAAACCCGAGGCAAGGGCAGCAAGCAGCTCTGCATGGCCGAACCCGGCCAAGGCCTCAACACCAAGCGGGATAACATCGGCGGGCAAGCCACGTCCGAAACGCGCAGAAAGCGCAATCATTTCAGTGCCGTGCTCGGTGTCGTGGACCAAAAGGCGCGGCGCTTTGCCCCCAGCGGCCAGATAGGTTTCGGCCAAGGTGCGGATGCGGGTTAGAATATGCGCGACAGGCGGGGCATCATAGCTGATCGCACCCGAAGGGCACAGTGCAGCACAGGCCCCGCAACCGGCACAGACCATGGGATCAATGTCGATGTGGTCGCCATCGGGGCGGATCGCGCTGGTCGGACAAACATCAAGACACCGCGTGCACCCGGTTTGACCCGCGCGCGAATGGGCGCACAGGTGTTGTTCCAGCAAGAGGTGCAACGGCTTTTCAAAAGTGCCGACCATTTGGCTTGCGTCATACACAGCAGCAGCAACCGCCAGCGGATTGCCAGGGTCGGCGCGCAGATATCCGTCGCGCTTGTGCGGTGCCGGGAACAGGCTGGGGTCACCAGACAGATCAAGGATCACGTCACAGGTCGTTGTGGCACCATCGCGCGGAGATCCAAGACCAAAGCCGCCACGCCCGCCGGGTTCCAGCATTTGCAGTGCGTCCAAGTGCAAAGTGAAACTGCCCAGCGTTCCCGTAGCTTGTTTCAGTCGACCGCGCACCACTTCAACCGTACGGGTCAATGGCATGTCACCATCATCTGTGATCAGAACTGTGACGGCGAGGGTTTGCGCAAGTTTTTCGGCCGCAGGCAAAGCGATCGCTGCCCGCCCGATCACAAGGCAAATGCCTTCCGATGTGACATCAACGGACTTGTATGTGGGGGCCTTTAACTGGCTCTCTGCAATCAAGGCGGCCATTTTGGGCATGGCTTTCGGATCGTCCGACCAGCCTGCGCGATCGCGAATATCAACAAAGTCTGGTGCGTCGACACCTAACTCTGCAGCCAGTTCTGCAAAGCGAGGGGCTTCTTGGGCGCAGGCGATAAGGGCGTCGCCCGCGGAAATGGCGGACGCGGCGGCCTTTAGGCCAGTGGTGCAAAGCGCCGTATGAATGCGTGAACATGTCAGCCCTGTCGCGGCTGAGATGCCCTCGGCATCAATGCTTTGGCTCTCCAAACAATTGCATAGAATCAGATGTTTAGCCACGTTGCTTCCCCATATTACATGTGCATCATTGTAAGGCCTGTGCATCATACAGGTCGAAACTACGCACGAAAGCCCTACAGTCGTAAAGGCCAATCCTTCGAGAAGAGTCCTGATTCGTTGATTTTAGAGGGATAGTTTTCCGATAAAAACACACAGGTTTTTGCTGGCGGACAATTCGTCCAGCCGTTGTGGCTTGGCGTTTGGTCAAACTGGACAAAATGTCCACATCCCGCGCGTCTCGCGCCCAATCTCATTGATTCGGTGAAATATTGGTAGGAACGTCGATCATAATAGGATCAATTGAAGGTCAGTCTATTGAGCCTTGGGAGGGAACCACCGCGATATGACGCTTGTCCGCGCATCTATGCCAATAGGCATTGTGGTCCGCAAAACGCCGGGCGTTACCCGTTGGGCCAAATGGTCTTGGCGGGTCGTGGCTATTTTGCCGGGCGCTGGCCCTGCGTCTTGGCGAGAATTGCGGCGCGAAGGCGAAGCGGTTGAATACCACGCCGCGACTTTGACGGTTGATCTGTGGTCTACCGATACCGAGGCTTATTTGGTCGGGCTCTCCGCCAAAACGCCAAGCGTTGTTGTGGTTTTGCGCGAAACCAGTGACCTTAATAGCGAGATACCGTTTGAACCTGTGATCGTGACCGCCTCACCTTATGAGGGGCAGGACTACCTTGATAGTGGTGATGGGTTGATCGAGGCAGTGCCGATGCCGCTTGGGATGATCGGTTGGGTGTATGATTTCGTGCAAGAACACCATGTCGAGGAACCGTTCATCAAGCGCAAGCGTGACAAGCAGCGTGTTGATATGGTCGAGGATGGCAAGGGCGATGCGCGCATCCGACAGCTTTCCGATGTCTATCGCGCGCCGCGCGGAACCGGGGAGGTGCAGTGATGGCTGCCGAGGCAACTTTCTGGGGACGTCGTAAGGCCGCCGTTCAGGCAGAAGCCGCCGCTGAGGCCGCAGCCGCACGCGTGGCGGCAGACGCGGCAGAGACCGAAGCGCTGGCCGCCGCGCAAGCTGACAAAACCGAAGCCGAGATTTTGGCGGATTTGGGCTTGCCCGACCCTGACACCATGGTGATGGGTGATGATTTTGCCGCTTTTATGGGCCGCGCCGTTCCAGAATATCTGCGCCGCCGGGCGCTGCGCAAGCTTTGGCTAAGCAATCCGGTTCTGGCAAATCTGGATGGCTTGGTTGATCATGGCGAGGATTATACCGATGCCGCCACGGTCATTCCGGGCATGCAGACGGCGTATCAGGTTGGCAAAGGTATGATGTCGCATGTCATCGCGCTTGCCGAGCAAGCTGCCGCAAAGGCCGAGGCCGAATGTGACGTCGATAGTGAAGATGATGTTGAGTTAGAGGTTGAGCTTTGCGGCTCTGAAAGCGATGCAGAAGAGCCAGAGCATGTCGCCACGACAGACGCT
>CBDTUV010000035.1:0-14592 GCA_965363575.1 uncultured Pseudorhodobacter sp.
CGGGCGTTTTTTGGCCTATAGCGGGCGCTCGAAATAGACGATGAAATGGTCCATTTGCGGGGTGAGGTTGTGGTATGGGCTGCGTGTGGCAAAGCCCAGCGATTGGTAAAGTTTGATCGCGCCGGTCAGATGGCGGGCGGTATCAAGGCGGATGGTGTGAAAACCTGACGCGCGCGCGCCGTCCATCAAGGCCAGACTGATTTGACGGGCAAGACCCGTGCCACGGTATTTTGGGCAGACATAGAGGCGCTGGATTTCGGCGATGCCGGGGTCAAATTCGCGCAGCATCCCACAGGCAGCAGGCGTGGCGGCGGGGGTGGTATTGTCCCATCCAATCAAAAGGTTGCCACTAGGGGCTTGGTGAATTTTTTCAAATGTATCAAGCCAATCTTCAACAGTGTCGGGGTTGTATTTGGCGGTGATGGCGGCGCGGTCATCAGGCATGGCGGTACACAGCGCGTCGATATAGCCGAGGAAAAGCTGCGCCAAGGCGGGGCGATCCTTTGGGAAGCGGGCGGGGGTTAGGGTGATCATGTGGCGGGCGGGGACAGGGCCGCGAGCGCTTGGCAATGCTGCCAGAGCGGATCTGCGTTGTCCATCTTGACCAAATAGTCGGCAGGAATGCCTGCCGTGCCACCGATGCCATGGGCTGCCCCCATAACGGCGCCGATTAGGATGGCGCGGCCTGCGCTGTCGCCGCCGGCGCGGATATTCGCCTCTACCGCATCCGCAAAGCTGGTCGTATTGGCGAGGATGTGAAAGGCCAAGGGCAGGCCCATGGGCAGATGGCACGCGCGGCCCGTGGTTTCGCCGTAATCGGTGGAGGATTGCGGGGTGTTTAGCGCTTGGGTCAGCTGTTTGCCCAAATCGCCTTTGGCCGCCGAGGCGGTGGCGTGCAGGGCCGATGCGACCGAACGGCCACCCAAAACCAAAGACAACAGGCTGGCAAAGGCCAGACCATAGGCGGTGGCCGTGTCGTTCACATTGGTTACGCGAATGGCGCGGGTGAGGGTGGCGGTTTGGTCGGCAGCACCGAGGGTGGCCACCACAATCGCAGGCAAGGTGGCGGTGGCGGGAAGTTGGTCATCATCCACGCCCGAAGGATCGGTTTGACCCGCAGCAATATTGGCCAAAGTGCCGCGGGTGGGCCTGTCGATATAGCCAACGTAAGGGCCGCCGGGGCCAAAATGGGTGGCATAGGCGGCTTGGTAGTGGGTTTCGCTGAAAACGCCTTTGGTGGCGATCAGGCTTTGGATGGCAAGGTGCAGCACCTCGCCATATTGGGTCAGCGCGCCGTTTTGACGGTTGCCATGGGCGAAATAGGCAGGCACGCCGTCGAAATGCGCAGGGTCAATCGGGGTAAAGGCCGCCTGACCGCGCGCGGCGGCAACCGTGGCAATCCGTGCAGGATCATAGACCCAATGCAGGCCAAGAGCGGCGGCATCGGCGGTAAGGGCGCCCAGCAGGCAGGCGGCGGTGTTGGTCATAAGATCCTCACAGGCGAATTTGCCACAGCCAATCATGCGGGTTGTGAGGGGTCAAGCCGATGTGGCACGCCTAAAAGCTGAGGGTGATGTCGGTTTCGCCAATCTTAGTCATAAGTCTGCGGGATTGCTGGCGGATTTCGCGCGGAAACAAGGCGAAATGGACTTGTGCGGGGGGCAGGTCGGCCGATGGGTTTGACAGGCTGTCCCACAGATCAGGGTCGATCCGCAGGCGATCGGCAAAGGCGTGGACCTGCCATTTGCCATCGGTCAAGCTCACCGTGATTCGGCCGCCATAAGCAAGCGCAGATTCGCAAACCAAGATCGCAAGGAAGGCGAGTTTGGCCTGCGCGCGGGGGATGGGTTCGTTGGGGAGCCAATCAATAGACAAGCGCGAGCCTTGGTAGGTATCGGCCAGAACCTTGGCAATCTCGGCCCGGCCAAGGCGCTGTTCGCTGCCCGACACGCCGAAGGCCAACCGGAAGAACCGGATGCGGGCATTGGCGGCGGCCACGCTTTCGGCGATCAGCACCAGTTCGGGCGAGGGAGGGCCGCCTTCCATCATCAACAATTCCACCCCATTGCCGATCGCGCCTATTGGGCTGATAAGGTCATGGCAAATGCGGGACCCGAGAAGGGCGGCAAGGTCTGTCTGATCGGTCATTGGGGCCTCAGGGTTAGGGGGAATAGGATGAATTCGTTTTTGGAGCCGGGGATGTTTGTGCGCCATCCGCAGCAGCCCGATTGGGGCATGGGGCAGGTGCAATCGCGGATTGGGGACCGGATCACGGTGAATTTTGAGCATCAGGGCAAGGTGACGATGGATGGGCGGGTGATTGGGTTGGTGGTGGTTTGGGACCTTTCTGCCGAAGAGTAAGGCGGATGGATAGGTTTTTCAATCGGGGATTGTGTTTGATTGTTTGAGAACTGCCTTGAGGTGTTTCGCGTGGGTGGGATGTTGCAAAGAGAGGCCCTGCGACCTAGACGGAAGCTGGTTATAGTAGGCGGGAATTGAATGCAGGCGCATGACGGTCATTTAACGCTGCGATTGGCGCGCGATGCCCGTGATTTGGCAGCGGCGCAGCGCTTGCGCTACCGGGTTTTTGTAAAGGAACTGGGTGCTGGCGGCCCGCTGGTGGACCATGGCGCGATGTTGGAGCGCGATGCGTTTGACGATGTGTGTGATCACTTGCTGTTGATTGACACGCGGCGCGATGCGGGTGCCTTGGACGATGTGGTGGGGGTGTACCGCCTGTTGCCGGGGGCAAAGCTGGCGGCGGGGCAGCCGTTCTATTCGGAGGGCGAGTTTGATGTGCAGGCTTTACGAGCCTCGGGGCGGGAATTGTTGGAATTAGGGCGGTCTTGTGTGCATCCAGACTATCGTGGGGGCAGTGCAATGTTGCATTTGTGGAATTCCTTGGCCGAGTATGTGCTGGACAGAGGCATCGAGGTGATGTTCGGCGCGGCCAGTTTTCATGGCACGGATGTGCGTGCGCTGGCGCAACCACTGGCCTATTTGCACCACACGCATTTGGCGCCCGAGGCGTTGCGGGTTCGTGCGATTGGGTCTAACGCGCAGCGGATGGATTTGGTGCCGATTGCAGATTTGGACCGCCGGGCCGCGATGTTGGGGACGCCAGCGTTGATCAAGGCTTATCTGCGATTGGGCGGGTTTGTGGGGGATGGGGCGTATGTTGACCGCGATTTCAACACGACGGATGTGTGTTTGGTGATGGATACGGCGCAGATGTCGGCGCGCCATCGTCGGTTTTATGAGCGCAAGCAGGGGGCGGACCGTGGGTGACTGGCGCGCGGATAAGCTGCCGCCTGCCGTAATTGGGCCGATGGGCTGGCTGCGGGTTTTGGTTCGGATTATTCCTTTTTTTGTAGTGACTTACGGCGGGTTGTTGATGTTGCTTTTGGCGCGCGGGGTGGAGGCACCACTGTGTGGCAGCAGCCGCCCGGCGACGCCCTATGTCACCCAAGGCGTGTGCAAGGCGGCGCTGTGGATTATGGGTTTGCGGGTGGTGCGGCGCGGTACCCCCATGCAGATGCGCGGGGCGGTGGTGGCCAACCATTCGTCTTGGTTGGATATTTTTACGCTGAATGCCTGTGACCGCGTGTATTTCGTGTCCAAAGCCGAGGTCGCGAAATGGCCGGGAATTGGCTGGCTGGCGCGCGCGACGGGGACGGTGTTTATCGCGCGCGATGCGGCCGAGGCGAAAGTGCAGCAAGGGGTGTTTGAGGAACGGCTGCGCGCGGGGCATCGGTTGTTGTTTTTTCCCGAAGGGACCAGCACCGACAGCTTGCGGGTTTTACCTTTTAAATCAACGCTGTTTGCGGCGTTCTTTACCCATGGGATGGAGCATGCGATGCATATTCAGCCTGTGTCGGTGCGCTATTCCGCGCCGGCGGGCGCGGATGCGCGGCTGTATGGCTGGTGGGCGGCAATGGATTTCGCGCCGCATTTGCTGCGGATATTGGCGCAACCCCGGCAAGGGTCAGTCGAAGTAGCGTTTCACCCTGCCGTAGCGGTGGACGACTTTAAAAGCCGCAAGGAGTTAGCGGCCTATGCGGAAGCGGTTGTGCGGGCGGGACACGGCGCAGGGGCCGCACCCTTAGCCTAAGGGTGCGAGCAGGTTTTTCAGCGCGGCGGAGGCGTTTTCTGCGGCCCAAATTTCGGACCCGATGCCGAAGAAATCGGTGACGGGGCCGTATTTTTCGACGAGTTCAACGGTGATCGCGCCTTCGGCCACGACAGGCACCTCAATCATTGCGGACCACCATTCGAAAATCTCAAAATCAACGCTGGTGCCATCGCCCAAGGTGCTGACGCCGATGGGGCCGAAAGCCACGTAGTCGGCGCCGGCCTCGGCGGCGTTCATGCCGTCATGGCGGGTGGTGCCGCAAAACGCGCCGATGATCGCATCTGCGCCCATTTCGGCGCGCAGTTTGCGGATGTTCTTGCGTGTGTCGGTCAGATGCACGCCGTCAAGGCCGTGGCGGTCGGCCAAAAGCACGTGATCTTCGACCACGATGGCCACATCGCGGGCATGGGTGATTTCGCGCAAAGCGTCGGCGGCGCGGGCCAGCGCGTCTTCGTCCCGCGCGGCAAGGCTTAGGCGCAGGCACGCGATGGCATGGCTGTCCAGCACGGATTTCAGCTGCTCGCCGTAGGCTGCAAGCTCAAAAACAGGCGGGGTGATGAGGTAGATTTGGGCGCGCTCTGTTTCGGACATAATCATTGCTCCTGATTGTTGAGTGGGCTTTAGCGCAGATTGGGCGGCTTGGCTATGTGGGTCCGTGCGATTTTTGGCGCGTTGCTTGTCATCGGGCGGGGCGCGGCGTATCAGGCGCGAGATTTCCCCGCATGCAGGACGGATAAGATGAGTGAGCCTGAGATGACGCCAGATGTTCCCCCAGATGTTCCTGCATCCGACCGCGTGCCGCCCGTGTTTGTGCTGGTGCGGCCGCAAATGGGGGAAAACATTGGTGGCGCTGCGCGGGCGATGCTGAACTTTGGGTTGGAACGGTTGCGCGTGGTGGACCCGCGCGATGGTTGGCCCAACCCCAAGGCGGTGGCCATGGCATCGGGGGCGGGGCGGTTGTTGGAGACGGCAGGGCCATACCCGGATGTGCAAGCCGCGATTGGCGATTGTGACTATGTGTTTGCCACCACCGCACGGGGGCGTGAGTTGACCAAGCCGGTGATGACGCCCGAGGCTGCGATGGCGCGGGCGCGTGGGATGATTGCGGCGGGCAAAAAGGTGGGCTTTTTGTTTGGCCCTGAACGCGCGGGGTTGGAAAACGACGATTTGGTGCTGGCCAATGCGATTGTGACGGTGCCGGTGAACCCGGACTTTCCCAGCCTGAACCTTGCGCAATGCGTGTTGCTGCTGGGCTATGAATGGGTGCGGCAGGCGGACACGGTGGCGCCAGAGGTGATGGCATTTAACCGCACCGATTTTGCCAGCCGGGTTGAGGTGGAAAAGCTGGGCGATCATTTTGAGGAAAAGCTGGTCGCTGCGGGGTTCTTCCATCCGCCCGCCAAAGTGCCGGGGATGAAGCTGAGTTTGCGGAACATGTGGGCGCGGTTGGGGCTGACCAAGGCAGAGGTGGCGACGTTTCATGGGATGTTGCGCCAGATCGCGCGGCATTTGGGCGGGTCAGACGGGAAATAAGGTTTTGGGCTAAACCCTGCTTGCCGCGGTGCGTTTGGCAAGCAAAGAACGATGGATATTTAAGAGCAGTTGATATGTAAAAAGGGGCCCTGTTGAGGAGCCCCTTTTCATTTGGTTCACGTCGTTTTTTATTAGAACGAGAAACGGCGGGTCATGCCGAGGCGCACGGAAAAGTTGTTGTTTTTGCCTTGAGCCACGATAGGCGAGGATTTTGCATCACCCAAGTATTTATCCCAACGCACGGCGCCGTCGATGCCCCATGTGTCGTTGAGTGCATAGGTTGCACCCACTTCAAGGCCTGCGCTGAGGGCGCCGCCTTTGGCGTTATAGGCTGCTGGGAAGGACGCATTGCCTGCCGCTGTAGCCGCCGTAGCCTCGGCGGCGGTCACGCCAAAATAGGTGTTTGCGTAGTCATTGGAGCCGAAGAAGACCCGTGGGCCGACACGCAGCGTCAATTGCTCGGACGGGCGCGCGACGAGGTTGGCGCCGATTTCACCGACCCAAGCGTGGTGGCCGATAACGCCGTAGCGGACATCTGCGAAAGCTTCGAAGTTGCGCTGGGTGTAGCCAAGGCCGAGGCCCAGTTCGACCGAGGCTTTGACATCATTCAGGCCAGCCAATTCGGGATCGTCTGTAGCCGAACGCTTGGCGATGTAGCGAAATGAACCGCGGGGCGCAAAGCCGTAAGACACAGCGCGTGGATCGGCGGAACCGATCGAGCGGCCGCCGGGCAGGGCCAGATAGTCAAGGCTGAAGCTGAAATCAGGGCCAGCTTTGAGGTCCTTGGCGCCGAAATAGGCAGGTGCGCCAGCGACGCCAGCACGCAAGGTAAAGGCCAACCGGGGTGCTTTAACCTGAGGCATTGGCATGGCGACCTGCGTGTCGGCGGCTGTGACCAGGCTGCCCGCATATGCGGCAAAGGGTGCAGTGCTGACAAGGGTTGTGGCAAGGGCTGTGGCGAGAGCGACGGTTTTCATGTGATATCCCTTTTCGAGATTGGCAGACTTCGGTTGCCGCCTTTTACACTTGGTTGGGACCGATGCACAGTGGCTGCGGAGTCACATTTTGTAGCGTGGCCGAAATAACGCACCTAACATGCAGGCTTTTGGACGGTGTTCCGGGTGGCATGGTTGAATTACCTTGCGGCAAGGTTGCGCGGGGTCTTGAAGCGGGGGGGGGAGCGGCCTAGTCTGCGCCCCGACACAAGAGCGGAGTCCCTACATATGGCCGTTAAACGCAATATTTTTGAAGATGTGGGCGAGGTTGCGCGCCCAAGTGCGCCCCAAGGCGGAATGATTGCGCGCAAAGATGTGGGCGCGCGGGGGGCCATTCGGCTGTGGCTGATGCTGCTGTTTGCGTTGGTCATGCTGATGATTGTGATCGGCGGGCTGACACGGCTGACCGATAGCGGGCTTTCGATCACGGAATGGCGGCCTGTGACCGGCGCTTTGCCGCCGATGAATGAGGCGGCGTGGCTGTCTGAATTTACCAAATATCAGGCTATCCCTGAGTATCAGTTGCAGAACAAAGGCATGGACCTTGCCGCGTTCAAGCAGATTTACTGGTGGGAATGGGGGCATCGGCAGTTGGGCCGGGTGATCGGGCTGGTCTGGGCTGTGGGGTTCGCGGGCTTTTTGGTGGCGCGAAAAATTCCTGTGGGCTGGACAGGGCGCTTGTTTTTCATCGGCGCTTTGGGCGGTTTGCAAGGGGCGATTGGCTGGTGGATGGTGTCATCGGGCCTTGGGGGTGCGCGGGTTGATGTGGCGTCTTACCGATTGGCGACCCATCTGGGCCTCGCCTTTGTCATCTTTGGCTTTATCGCTTGGTATGTGTTGTCACTGGGCCGCAGCGAAGGCGAATTGTTGCAGGCGCGCAGGGCCAAAGAAGGGCGGTTGTTCGGGCTGTCGACCGGGTTGCTGCATTTCGCGTTTTTGCAGATTTTGCTGGGGGCGCTGGTGGCGGGGATTGATGCCGGGCGCGGCTTTCCAACGTGGCCTTTGATGAACGGCAGCTTTTTTCCGGCGGATGCGTTTTATGTGCCGGATGGGGCGGGGGGCAGTTTGCCGATTTGGCACGCCTTCTTTGAAAACCCCGGTTTGGTGCAGTTTGTCCACCGGATGAGCGGCTATGCTTTGTTTGTCTTTGCTGTCGTCGTTTGGCTGAAGGGGCGCAAATCGGCGCATAGGGCCACGCGGCGGGCGTTTGATTGGGTGATGACTATGATGTTTGGTCAGGTTGTTTTGGGGATTGCGGCGGTGCTGACGGCGGCGCAGTTGCACACAGCGATTGCGCATCAGCTTGGTGCGGTCATCCTTTGGGTGCTGATCTTGCGGGCGCGGCACCTGTCTTTGTATCCCCGGCAGGGGTCTATCCGAAAGGGCACTGCATGAATATTCGCGCATCGGCGTATGAGGAAATGATGGCGTTTCAGCGCCAGACCGAGGCGCTGGGCCAAGTGGCCGGGCGGTTGGGGTGGGACCAAGAAACGATGATGCCGCGCGGGGCCAGCGCACAGCGGGCCGAGGAATCGGGGGCGATGGAGGCGGTTTTGCATGCCCGCCGGACGGACCCACGATTTGAAGGGTGGTTGGCCGAAGCCGAAGCCAGTGGCAAGGTTGCGAAAGCCAATCTGCGCCACATTCGCCGCAATTTCACCCGCAACTCCAAGGTGCCATCACGTTTGGCCGAGGAATTGGCGCGGGTGACATCGGCAAGCCAAGGCGTGTGGGCCGAAGCGCGGGCAAGCAATGATGTGGCTGCGTTTTTACCAAGTCTGAAGCGGGTGATTGAGTTGCGCCGCGAGGAAGCGGCCTGTTTGGCGCAAGGCGGCGATCTTTATGACGCGCTGATAGATGATTATGAACCGGGGGCGACTGCGGCCAGTCTGGGCGCGATGTTTGACGGGATGCGCCCGCGCTTGGTGGCCTTGCGGGCCGCGATTCTGGATGCGGACCATCAGCCCGAGGCGATCGAAGGGCGGTTTGACGGTGAGGGGCAAATGCGGGTGGCGCGAGAACTGGCCACGGCGTTCGGCTATGACTGGGACCGGGGGCGGATGGACCTTGCAGTGCACCCGTTCTCTGCGGGGGGTGGGTCGGATGCGCGGATCACCACGCGCGTGGTGGAAAGCGACCCGTTCAACTGTTTTTACTCGACGATTCATGAGGTTGGCCATGCATGTTATGAGCTGGGGATTGATAATGACTATGCGCTGACGCCTTTGGGTGCCGGCGTGTCGATGGGCGTGCATGAAAGCCAAAGCCGGATTTATGAAAACCAGTTGGGCCGCAGCCGTGCCTTTACCGGCTGGTTGATGAGCCGGATGCGGGCGCAGTTTGCCGATTTCAATGCCAAGGATGTGGATGCGTTTTATGGCACGGTGAACAAGGTCCGTGCAGGCTATATCCGGACCGAGGCGGATGAGGTGCAGTATAATCTGCATGTGATGCTGCGGTTTGATCTGGAGCGCGCCTTGGTGTCGGGTGATCTGGCCGTGGCAGACCTTGAGGCGGCGTGGAATGACCGGTTCAAGGCCGATTTCGGTTTTGGCGTCGACAAGCCGTCGAATGGGATGTTGCAAGATGTGCATTGGTCGGTGGGGCTGTTCGGCTATTTCCCGACCTATAGCCTTGGCAATCTTTATGCAGGCTGTTTGAACCAAGCGATGCGCAAGGCAATTCCGAAATTGGATGACGATCTGGCGGTTGGCGAAACTTCGGCTGCGACGACGTGGCTGCGCGGATCGGTGCAATGCCATGGCGGGCTTTATGAGCCGCGCGAGGTGATTGAGCGGGCTTGCGGATTTGCGCCGCATGAAGGCCCGCTGTTGGATTATTTGGAAGAGAAGTTCCGCGCGATTTATAAGCTTTGATCAGCAGGCGTGGCCTTGGCGTTTGGATGCTCGCGGTTGGGCAGACGCTGGGCTATGCGTGTTTGTTTTACAGCTTTGCCGCATTGATCCTGTCACTGGAGGGCGATTTGGGCTGGGACAAGCGCCTGTTTGCGCTGGGCCCGATGCTGGCGATTGGTGTGTCGGCGGTGCTGGCCCCGATTATGGGGCGGCAGGTTGATGACGGGCGGGGCCAAGCCTTGTTGCTGGGTGGGGCCGTGCTGGGTGGTTTGGCCTTGCTGGGCCTGGCGCAGGTGCAGACACCTTGGCAGTATCTTGCGCTGTGGGGCGTGATTGGCGTGGCGCAATCGGCCTGTTTATACGAGGTGGCCTTTGCCTATTTGGTGCGGCGCTTTGGCGTGGATGCGCGGGCGCGGATTATTCGGGTGACATTGGTGGCGGGGCTGGCATCGACGCTGGCCTTTCCGGCGGGTGCTGCCCTTGCCGAAGCATTTGGCTGGCGCGCCGCAGTGATGGTGGCGGGGGGCGTGATGCTGGGGGTGACGGCACCTTTGCATTGGATGGCCTGTCGTTTGATCCGTGCCGAAACCGCGTTGGAGGTAGAGGTGGCGGGTGGCAAAGGCTTTGTCGCGGCTGCCCTGCGCCGCCCAGTGTTTTGGGGGCTGGCGGGGCTGTTTGGCCTTGTGGGGCTGAACCATTGGATTTTGATCAGCTTTTTGGTGCCGTTGCTGGTGGATATGGGGATCAGCCACGGTTGGGCGGTGCTGGCGGCGGCGACCGTTGGGCCTGCGCAAACCTTGGGGCGGTTCGTGTTGATGCAGGTTGAGGCGCGGGTTGGCACGGCGCGGGTACTGGCCATTACCGTGGGGATGATGCTGGCCGCCTCGGTTGCACTTGCGGGCGCGGGGGCGTCTGGGGTTCTGATTTTTGGCTTTGCGGCGTTGCAGGGCGGGGCGATGGGGATCATGACGATTTTACGCCCTGCCCTGGTGGCCGAGAGTTTGGGGCGCGAACAATTTGGTGCAATCAGCGGGATGCTGTCGATTTCATCGCTGGGGGCATCGGCAGTGGCACCGTTGATCGCGGCGTCGTTGTTTGAAAGTGTGGGACCAATGGGGATGATCGGTGCGAGTTTTGCAATGGCGCTGGGCGCGCTGGGCCTTGCGCGCTGGGTTGTATCGCGGTCTTAAATCGGCCAGTCCTTAACTCGGCCTGTCCTTAACTCGGCCAGTCCGGTTTGCGCTTTTCCAAGAACGCACTTATGCCTTCGTCAGTATCGCGGTGCAGCATGTTTTCGACCATCACTTGGCCTGCATGGGCGTAAGCCTCGGCCAGTGACAATTGACGCTGGTCATAAAAGGCGCGTTTGCCGATGCGCACGGCAGTCCCGAGCTTGCTGGCCACAATGCGGGCGAGGGCGAGGGTTTCATCCTCCAGCGCCTCAGGCGGGACCACGCGGTTGATCAGGCCTATTTCGCGGGCGCGGGTGGCGGGGATGAATTCGCCGGTGACCAGCATTTCAAAGGCGTGTTTCGCGTTGACGTTGCGGGTGAGGGCGACCATTGGGGTGGAGCAAAACAGCCCGATATTCACGCCATTGACGCCAAAGCGCGTGCCTTCGGCCGCCACAGCCATGTCGCAGGTGGCGACCAATTGGCAACCGGCGGCGGTGGCGATACCGTGGGCCGAAGCGATGACCGGTTGCGGCAAGGTGGTGATGGCCTGCATCACATCCGCGCAGCGCGTGAACAGGTCGGCAAAATAGGCAGCGCCATTGTCGGGGGATTGGCGGCCGGCCTGCATTTCCTTTAGGTCATGGCCAGCGCAGAACACTTTGCCCGTGCCGCGCAAAATGACGACTTTGGTGGTTTTATCATCTGCAAGGCGGGCGAGTTCGCCTGACAGGGCGGCCAGCATGCCATCTGACAGTGCGTTCAGGCTGCCGGGGCTGTTCAACGTCAGGCGGGCAATGTTGCCGTCAAGGTCTTCGCGCACCAAAATTGGATCTGTCATCTTGTCATGTCTTTCGATTTGCTATGCTTTGGGGGCGAGTGTAGCCATGTTGTGGCGCAGGGAAAGGGGTTTTCCCAAAGGAGATTTATGGCGATTGTAATGGATCAGGCGGCGCTGACCGCGTTTTTGGCGCGAGATTTTGCGCAGGTGGCCGAAGATTTCACCATAACGCGGGTGGAGGATGACCTGCTGGAGGTGCGCTTGAATGTGGCCGCGCGGCATTTGCGGCCCGGTGGCACGGTGTCGGGGCCATCCATGTTTGGGTTGGCCGATGTGGCGATGTATCTGGCGATTTTGGCGCGGTTGGGGCCAGTGGCGCTGGCCGTGACCACCAATTGCAGCATTGATTTCATGCGCAAGCCTGCTGCGGGGCGCGCCTTGATTGCACAGGCCCGCGTGTTGAAACTGGGCCGGGTGCTGGCGGTGGGGGATGTGTTGATCTGGTCCGACGGGCAAGACGCGCCGGTGGCGCGGGCTGGGCTAACATATTCCATCCCGCCCGTTGCCAGCTAAGGGGTTCGCCCCTTAGCCCTTTTTCAGTTTGCCCTAGCCCTTTTTCAGCTTGAACGAGCCTTCAATTTGCGCGCCGCTTTCGATTGACAGGGTTGTGTAGGTGACATCTGCGGTGACTTGGGCCGCCGAGCGCAGGGTCAGGGTGTCGCTGTCGATCTTGCCTGTCAGCTTGCCGCGCAGATCGACGGTTTTGGCGCTGATTGTGCCTTTTATCGTCCCTTCATGGCTGACCATCAGATTTTCGGCAGTGATAGATCCGTCCACCTCACCCATCACCTCGACGCTGCCTTTGGAAACAATATCGCCAGTGATTTTAAGATCTGAGGCGAGGACGGACTTTCCCGCATTGCTGCCGGAGCTGGTTGGGGTGTTCATATGGCCATTTCCTACTGGACCGGGCAAGCGCCGGAAACTTCATTTTCCCTGATAGAGGACGAAGCGGCGGGTTGGGTCAACCCTCTCGTACAGGCAATGCGTGGTTTTCCGCCAAAGCGTTGCTTGAAATACCGCTGGGAGGGCGGTTGGCAACCGGGCTTGACGCGCCGCTCGCGCGCGTACCTATATGTGCTACTGGATTTGAGGCGCTGCACTGCGTTGGGCAGGCGGCATATAAGGGGCGGATATGCAGGCGGATATCATCATCACGAATGCGCGGGTTTTGACGATGGACCGCGCAGCACCAAGGGCCGAGGCGGTTGCGTTGGGCGCGGGCCGCATTCTGGCAGTGGGTGCGCGGCGGGCGGTTGAGGCCTTGGCCGGGCCACAAACGCGGATGATTGATGCAGGCGGGCGGACGGTGCTGCCCGGTTTTGTCGAAAGCCATTTGCATTTGGTGCTGGGCGGGGCGGAACTGGCGCATTTGCAGGTGGGGGGGCTTTACGGGATGGAGGCGCTGCGCGGGGCGTTTACGGCCTTTGCCGCCAAAAATCCGGATGCGCCTTTGGTGATGGCCCAAGGTGGTAGTTATACGATGCTGGACCACCCGATGACGCGGCTTGATTTGGACAAGATGGTGGCGGACCGCCCGATTGCGATTACGGCGGCCGACCATCATACCGTGTGGGCCAATACGGCAGCGCTGAAGGCGGCGGGGATTTTGCACGGCATGGACTGCCCGCATGGGCATGAGGTGGTGATGGGCGCGGACGGTTTGGCCACAGGTGAGCTGCGCGAGTTTGAAGCCTTTGCCCCGGTCATTGCCTTGGGCGGTGAGGCGCGGTTGAACCTTGGGATTGCGACGGGCGAGGAGCCAAGCCCTTGGCCGACTGCGGCTGAGATGGCAATTGATCGGGCCAAAGTTGCCGCAGGGCTGCGCCACTGTGCGGCGCATGGCATCACGTCGATGGTCAACATGGATGGCAATCGCTTTACGCTAGAACTGCTGGATGGGCTGCGGCGCGAGGGAAAACTGACGGCCCGCGTCAAGGTGCCGTTTCATTTCAAGCCGCATATGGGGTTGGACGCGCTGGACCGGGCCAGCGCGATGACGCGCGATTATGCCGATGACTGGCTGCAATGCGGGTTTGTAAAGCTATTCATGGACGGCGTGGTTGATAGCCGCACCGCCTATATGCTGCGCGATTATCCGGGGCATCCGGGCCACAGGTCCGAGCCGCTGTTCACGCCTGCACAATTTGCCGAAGTGGCGGTTGAGGCGGACAAGCGTGGCTTACAGATCGCCGTGCATGCGATTGGCGATGGGGCAGTGCGCAACACTATTGATGGGTATGAGGCGGCGGCGCGGGCCAATGGGCTGCGCGATATGCGTCACAGGATAGAACATATCGAGTTGATCGACCAAGCGGATGTACCGAGGCTGGGCGCGTTGGGAATCGTGGCCAGCGTGCAACCGCCCCATCCGCCGGGGGCAATGGATTTCACCATGCAACCCACGCTGGATGTGATCGGAGCGGACCGTTGGGCGGATGCCTATCTGTGCCGCAGTTTGGTGGGGCAGGGGGCCAAGGTGGCGTTTGCCAGCGATTGGCCTGTGACGGATGTGTCGGTGATGCGGGGGCTGGGTGCTGCGCTGAACCGCCCCACCTATGAGGGCGGAGTTGATGAACGGTTGGGCCTGATGGACAGTTTGCTCGCCTATACCGCAGGCGGGGCATGGGCCGCGCATCGTGACAACGTCACGGGAACATTGCGAGTAGGGCTCGCCGCCGATGTGGTGATGCTGAACGGGGATATAGAGGTGGTGGCGCCAGGAGGCATTGCCGATATGGCGGTGGCATTGACGATCTGTGGTGGCGAAATCACCTATGCGGCCTGAGGGGTGGTGCGTTTTGCGAACAGTTGGTCGATTAGGGCAGGGTTTGGTGTGGATTCGGATGGGATTCGGGCACGATTCGGATGGGTGGGGCAGGAATCAGACAAGGATTCGGGCTGAAATTGCCAAAGCTGACCATTTGATCAGGCTTTACTTTGGGGCACCTGAGCACAAGGTTTCAGCAGCGCGCAGATTTTTTCCCTTTAAACACTGGGCGAAACAGAAAAATGTGATGTTTCTGTGTTTTTGCTCTTGTGGCTTTTGAGTTGTCGGCCTAGA
>CBDTUV010000036.1:0-14431 GCA_965363575.1 uncultured Pseudorhodobacter sp.
CAGGCCGAGGCGGTGGCGGGCGTGCTGCGCGCGCAAAACCCGGATTGGTGGGTGGCGGCAGGGGTCATGTTCGCTGGCCAAATCGAAGCCGTAAACGAGGAAGCTGGGATCAGCTGATCCGCGCCACCACATAATCCGCCAAATCACGCAGCATATCCCGCAGCGGATGGTCTGGCAGCGCACCCAGCGCTACGCGGGCCTTATTGGCCCAATCCAGCGCATCTTGGCGCGCGGCCTGCATCGCACCGTGACCGGCCATGATCGCGATTGCCTGTTCCAGATCACCGTCTCGCTGGTCGCCTTTGGCGATGGTACGCTGCCAAAAGGCCCGCTCTTCCACACTCGCCTGCGCGACGGCTTTAATCACCGGCAGCGTCAGTTTGCGCTCGCGGAAATCATCGCCAGTATTTTTACCAATCGCCTGCACGGACCCGCCGTAATCCAGCAAATCATCGACAATCTGAAACGCCACGCCCAGCGCATCGCCATAGTCAAACAGCGCGCGGACATGGGCATCGGATGCACCGGCAATCACGCCGCCCACCTCGGTCGCCGCCGAAAACAACGCCGCCGTTTTGCCGCGCACGACTTGCAGGTAAGTGCCCTCGGTCGTGGCAAGATCTTGGGCGGCGGTCAATTGCAGTACTTCACCTTCGGCAATCGTGGCAGACGCATTGGCAAGGATATCCAGAACCCGCAACGACCCGGTTTCCACCATCAACTGAAAGCTGCGCGAAAACAGGTAATCCCCGACCAGCACAGAGGTTTTATTATCCCAAAGCAGATTGGCAGTGGGGCGGCCCCGGCGGCGTTCGCTTTCATCCACAACATCATCATGCAGCAAAGTCGCGGTATGGATAAATTCAACCGTTGCGGCCAGATGCACATGGAATGGCCCGTCATAGCCGCACATCCGTGCCGCCGCTAAAGTTAGCAGCGGGCGCAGGCGTTTGCCCCCTGCCTCTACCAGATGGGCGGTAACTTCGGGGATGCGCGGCGCATGTTCAGACGCCATCCGCAGGCGGATCAAATCATTCACCGCCGCCATATCAGCGGCCAGCCAAGCCGCCAAACGATCCTGCGGTTTTGCGATGTCGTGATCCATACTGTCCCCCAGTCCCAACACGTCCCGTGATCACAGCTTTATCAGCGACCTCGACAGACAAGCGCCTAACGATTATGTCCTAGCTATGAAAGAGCTTTTGCGCACAACTGACCCGACGATAATTGCCTGGGCCACCGCTTTGCTACAAGGCGAGGGTATAAAGACGTTTGAGCTGGACGTCCATATGAGCGTGCTAGACGGGTCGATAGGCATTTTGCCGCGGCGCCTGATGGTGATAGACCGCGATTTGTTCATGGCGCGGGCGGTTCTAAAGGATAATGACATCCCGACCGGACAGTAGTCAAGGAAGAGAAAAGGGCGTGTATGTTCCCAGATGATGCATTGACCGATGATGCCTTTCTGGGCGGGCGCTTGCACTTGTGGCAACCGAAAAACGGATACCGCGCGGCGACGGACCCTGTGTTGCTGGCCGCCTGTTGCCCCGCACTGGCAGGGCAATCGGTGCTGGATTTGGGCTGTGGCGCGGGGGCTGCATCCTTGTGTTTGGGCGTGCGGGTGCCGGGGCTGGTGCAATCTGGGTTGGAACTGCAGGCCGATTATGCCGATCTGGCCCGGCGCAATGCCGCGCGGGCAGCCCTTGCGCTGACGGTGGTGGAAGGGTCGGTGCAAGATATGCCCAAACCGTTGCGCATAGATTTTGACCATGTCATCACCAACCCACCCTATTACCGTCCCGTAGGCACCCCCGCCGCCGATCCCGGCCGCGATTTGGCGTTGCGAGAAGAAGTGTCGATTGCCGACTGGATTACAGCCGCCAAACGACGTGTCGCCCCCTTGGGCTGGCTGACCTTGATCGTGCGGGCCGACCGCTTGGGCGATGTGATGATCGGTTTGGGGAGCGTGATGGGGTCGGTGACCATCTTGCCTGTGGCGGCCCGTACTGGGCGCGAGGCCGGGCGCGTGGTGCTGCGGACCCGCAAAGGTGGGCGCGCGGGGCTGCGATTGCTTGCCCCCCTGATCTTGCATGAAGGCGATGCGCACCCCGGCGACCGAGACAACCATTCCCCCCAAGCGGCGGCGATTTTTCGGCGCGGTGACGGTCTTGGCCACTTGTTCATTTAAGTTTTAGGCAAGGCATGGCCGAAGCGTTGCGGTTTTTGGTGACAAGTTGCGGCGTTTGTGATGCACTGGTGAGACGTAAACCGATCAAAGGAGGAACCGAATGACTATCGCTTCGCACCTGCAGGAATTGCGCCGCAAACATGAGAGCCTGTCATCCAAGGTAGAACAGGCTGAGCGCGCCCCTGGTGGTGACCACCTCAAAGTTGCTGAACTCAAAAAACAAAAGCTCAAGCTAAAGGAAGAGATTACGCGCTTGGCCCAATAGCGGGATCAACGCACGGCGCTGGCGCGTGCCGCCAGCGCCGCACCAACCGTGATAAGCACGGTTGCGAGGACAAGGCTTGGTGTCGGGTCTGAAATGCCCACTGCCACCAAGACAAGCGTGGACAACAAGGGGGCCGCATAGGATGCCACCCCCAAAAGCTGAATATCGCCGCGCTTCATCCCTATATCCCATGTGAAAAACGCAGCCCCCACCGGGCCGATACCCAGTGCGGCAACCGAGGCCCAACCCAATGCGCCGTTGGGCCATGCAGTCGATTCAAACACGATATGGGCCAACAAAGAAAGCACTGCGGTGGCCACACAATAAACGGTCACAGCCTCGGTCGGCACCGTACCAAATTTGCGCGACAAAACCGAATAGCTGGACCATGTCAGCGCGCATAGAAAGGCAAGGCCAAGGGCTGGGATTGAGATTGCTGCCGTGCCTGATTTGGCGGTCAGCACAATCAGCGCGGCACCGATCAGCGCGATAAAGGCGCCCGCGATGTGACCTTTGCGCAAGCGTTCGCCCGGTAGCAGGCCTGAAAACAGCACAATAAGCAGCGGCCACAGATAGGCGATAAGCCCGGTCGCCGCATTGGGGCCAAGCCGAAACGCGGTGAAATACAGCGCATGATAGCCAAAAAGACCAATTGTACCAAAGGCATAGACCTGCCAGGATATGGTTTTCAATATCCCCAATCCCGCGCCCTTGGCCGTCCATATTAGCCCGATTGCGCCGCCGATGCCAAAGCACATCGCGCTGAGCAAGAAAGGTGGGACGGGGGAGGAGCCGATGGTCAACAAAGCCAAAACCGCCCACATCAGGACAGCCGAAAAGCCGATGGTCGTGGCGCGGGTGCGGGTCATAAGCTGAGGCTTTCGGATTGGGGCCAGGTGCGTTTTAGGTACTTGGGCCAAAATGAAGCCGCAACAGCAAAAAGGGGCCAGCGATGTGCCAGCCCCTTTGAGTAATTTGTAACGGGATCAGACGAAAAATTGCGCGCCGTTTGCGCTGATCGTCGAGCCGTTGATAAAGCCTGCGTCATCCGACACGAGGAAAACCACGCAGCGCGCGATTTCCTCAGGCTCGCCCAGACGGCCTGTGGGGATGCCTGCAATGATCGATTCGCGAACTTTTTCCGGCACCGCCATGACCATTTCGGTCGCGATATACCCGGGGCAGATCGCGTTTGCGGTGATGCCTGCGCGCGCGCCTTCTTGGGCCAAGCTTTTCACGATGCCAAGGTCGCCTGCTTTGGTCGCGGCATAGTTAACTTGGGCAAACTGGCCCTTTTGGCCGTTGATCGACGAGATCACGACGACCCGGCCAAACTTGCGCTCACGCATGCCCGGCCAAATCGGGTGAACGGTGTTGAACACGCCGGTCAGGTTGGTGTCGATAACCTGGTGCCATTGATCAGGGGTCATCTTGTGGAATGGCGCGTCGCGGGTGATGCCTGCGTTTGCGACCACGATGTCGACGGGGCCAAGATCAGCCTCAACCTGCGCGATGCCGGCCTTGGAGGCGTCATAATCGGCAACGTTCCACTTGTAGGTCTTGATGCCCGTCTCGCCGGTAAATTTGGCGGCGGCTTCATCATTGCCAGCATAGTTGGCGGCGACGGTATAGCCTGCAGCCTTCAACGCTGTGGCAATGGCCGCGCCAATACCGCGCGTCCCCCCGGTGACTAGGGCTACTCTAGACATAATTTCTCCTCCACGAGATTGCTTTGAAACAGTGTTAGCGAAAATGAGGTGCAGGCGCAATATTGTTGCGCCTGCGATTTTCAACCAAAGGTGTTACGGGCGCTCAAGGCACATGGCGACACCCATGCCGCCGCCGATGCACAAGGTAGCGAGGCCTTTTTTGGCGCTGCGGCGCTTCATCTCAAACAACAGCGTGTTCAGGATGCGCGCGCCCGAAGCACCGATCGGGTGACCAATGGCGATTGCGCCGCCGTTGACGTTAACCACTTCAGGGTTCCAACCCATGTCTTTGTTCACGGCACAGGCTTGGGCGGCAAAAGCCTCATTCGCCTCAACCAGATCAAGGTCAGCGGCGTTCCAGCCGGCCTTGGTCAGTGCCTTGCGGCTGGCGTGGATCGGGCCAACGCCCATGATCGCCGGGTCCAGACCTGCGGTGGCATAAGACGCGATGCGAGCCAATGGGGTCAGGCCGCGCTTGGCAGCTTCAGCCTCGGTCATCAGCAAAACAGCCGCCGCGCCATCGTTCAGGCCCGAGGCGTTTGCCGCGGTTACGGTACCATCTTTGGCAAAGGCTGGGCGCAGTTTTTGCATCGATTCCAGCGTGGCACCGTGGCGGATATATTCGTCAGCATCGACAATGATATCGCCCTTGCGGGTCTTGATGGTGAAAGCGACGATTTCATCGGCGAAACGCCCTGCCTTTTGCGCGGCTTCGGCCTTGTTCTGGCTGGCCACGGCAAAGGCATCCTGCATTTCGCGGCTGATCTGCCATTTTTCCGCAACGTTTTCGGCGGTTTGGCCCATGTGATAGCCATTGAACGCATCCCAAAGACCGTCTTTGATCATCGAATCGATCATCTTCATGTCGCCCATTTTGGTGCCGGACCGCAGATGGGCCACATGGGGCGACATTGACATATTTTCTTGACCACCAGCGATCAGGATCGACGCATCGCCCAGTTGGACATGCTGCGCGCCCAGCGCTACTGCGCGCAAGCCAGAACCGCAGACCTGATTGAGCGACCAAGCCGAGCCTTCTTGCGGCAGGCCAGCCATAATATGCGCTTGGCGGGCGGGGTTTTGGCCTTGGCCAGCGGTGAGCACTTGGCCCAGAATTGTTTCTTCAACCTCGGCCTTATCGACGCCAGCGCGCGCGATAACCTCCGAAATTACGGCTGCACCCATTTCATGTGCTGGCGTGTTGGCGAATGCGCCCATAAAGCTGCCGACGGCAGTCCGTGCTGCTGAAACGATTACCACATTGGTCATGCTAGGTCCCTTCCCGATTGTCGGCATCTGTGCCGGAATGCGGTCGCAGTAGCCTGCGCCGCTCTGCAGCATGGCTAAGGGTACGGGGATCAAAAAGCAAGGTTTTCACGCAGGGTCGAGGGGGCAAAGGTTACGCAGAGGAAAGGGGCTTAGGCGGGTTTATCCTGACGACCCTTGCCCCAATCAGGGCGGACGGTTGGAGCGCCGAACAAATAGCCTTGCATGCATCCGATACCCGCCGCTTGCAGCCATTGTGCATCCGCCACCGTTTCGACCGATTCCGCAATCGTCAGCATATCAAAATGCTGCCCAATCGACATAAGCGCGCGGGTCAGCGACTGATTGTCGCGGTCTGAATGGATGTTGCGGATAAATTGCCCGTCAATTTTGACCACATCAAAAAAGAAATCACGAAAATAGCGAAAGGCGGTTTGGCCCCCACCAAAGTCATCCAAAGCAAATGACACGCCTTGGCCTTGCAAATCGTCCATAAAGGCGATGACCAATTCGGGCACCAGCATGGCCGAGCTTTCGGTAATTTCAAGAATCAGCCGTTCGCCGATGGTCTTATCGGCCTTCAGACCTTTGCGCAGAATTTTCATCCAGCGTGGATAGCCGACCGACCGTGCCGACATATTGATCGACAAGCGCACATTCGGAAAGCGAGACAGCGCGGTCAGGCCAATATCTAACGCCACACAATCGATCTGCCGACCCAATTCATCCGCCTCAACCGCGTCGATGAAATCACGGGCGGGGATAGGGCGGCCCGTGGGGTCGATGACCCGCATCAACCCTTCGTAAAACGCAATGCGTGACGGGTCGGCAGCCACAACAACAGGTTGAAATGCAAGCCGCATACGTTTTTCATGGATCGCCTGGCGCACCATGGCCATGGTTTCGCCGTCCCGAGCCGCAATCACAGCGGCAAGCGGGCTTTCATCGCCCGGTCGTCGGTCGATCCGATTGATAAATGCCATGCCATGCCCCCGCAGGTGATGGGGAACCCCCCCGTTATGCTTGGCCAGTTTGGCCTTGATTTTGTTAAGGGCTAGTAAACTTTCGCCCTTTGTTCCAATTTTAGGTACTTCGTTTGCTCCAACATGAAAGCGCGCCCCATGACCACCTGCACTTGGCCCGGCACCGACCCTGTCTATCTTGCCTATCACGACACCGAATGGGGCGTGCCCGAATGGGACAGCCGCGCGCTGTGGGAAAAACTGATTCTGGATGGGTTTCAGGCCGGGCTGTCCTGGATCACGATCTTGAAAAAACGCGATGCGTTTCGCGCGGCGTTTGAAGGGTTCCACCCTGAAGTGATTGCCACATGGGGTGAGGACGATGTGCAACGCTTGTTAGCCAATCCCGGCATCGTGCGCCATCGCGGCAAGATTGAAGGCACGATCAAATCAGCCCGCGCCTATTTGAAGATTGAGGCCGATGTCGGGTTTTCCAATTGGCTTTGGGGCTATGTCGGGGGTGCGCCATTGCAAAGCAACTTTGTGACGATGACGGATGTGCCGGGCTTTACGCCGTTGTCCACACAGATTTCAAAGGATTTGAAAAAGGCGGGGTTCACCTTTTGCGGGCCGACGATTGTATATGCCTTCATGCAGGCCACTGGGATGGTCAACGATCATATGATCGGCTGCCCGCAACATGCCAAACTGGCCCCTTAGGGCGCGATAAGCGCCGCCAACATCGCGCGGGCATCCACGCTGTCCCATTCCGCATCGCCAATCAGCCGCCCAACTTCGCGCCCTTCGGGGTCCAAGATCACGGTCAAGGGCAGGCCAAATACCCCCATTTGCCGCGCCAAACCGGATTTCGGGTCCAAGAGGACGGGCAGGTTTTTCACGCCGATCTCTTCAAAAAACCGCGTAATCGCGGGGGGTGGGTTGCGGCCTGTGGCCACGGTCACCACCGCCACGCCCTGATCGGCCACTGTGGCGGCCAAACGATCAAGGCTGGGCATTTCCTTGCGGCAGGGCGCGCACCATGTGGCCCAAAAATTCAGCACAACCCACTGCCCTTGCCATTCTGCCAAGGATCGATCTGCCCCTGCCATATCGGTCAAAACTTCAGCGGGCAAATCCTTGGGCTGTTCCAAAAACCCCAGCTTGCGCATGTCGCCTGCAAGGGCCGCCTGCGCCGCCACTACATCGGCCTGCACAGGATTTGCACCAAGCACCAAGCCGGTATAAAGGACGCATAGAACGTTCCGCAGCATTTCACTCTCCTTAAGGGGCAACCCATGACCGACACGTCCAAAACCGCAACTGCAAATACCATGTGGGGCGGCCGCTTTGAAGGCGGTCCTGACGCGATTATGCAAGCAATCAACGCCTCTATCGGGTTTGACCGCCGCCTCGCCGCGCAGGATATTGCAGGGTCGCGGGCCCATGCGGCAATGTTGGCCGCACAAGGTATCCTAACCCATAAAGACGCTGAGGCGATCCGGGAAGGCCTTCTCACGGTCTTGTCAGAAATTGAGGGCGGAAAGTTTCCGTTTCGGGTGGAACTGGAAGATATCCACATGAATGTGGAAGCGCGGCTGAAAGAGATTATCGGAGAGCCTGCGGGGCGGCTGCACACGGGCCGGTCGCGCAATGACCAAGTGGCGGTCGATTTCCGGCTGTGGGTGCGCGATCAATGCGATGCGGCGATTACCGGGCTAGAGGCGCTGATGAAGGCGTTTTTGGCGCAGGCAGAGGCGGGGGCCGATTGGGTGATGCCCGGTTTCACGCATTTGCAAACCGCGCAGCCCGTTACTTGGGGCCACCATATGCTGGCCTATGTGGAAATGTTTGCGCGCGATAGGTCGCGTTTTGTCGATGCGCGGGCGCGGATGAATGAATGCCCGCTTGGGGCGGCAGCGCTGGCAGGGACGTCCTTCCCGATTGATCGGGATGCAACCGCCGCCGCCTTGGGCTTTGATCGACCCACCGCCAACAGCCTTGATTCGGTATCAGACCGCGATTTCGCACTAGAGTTTTTGTCGGCTTCCAGCATCACCGCGATGCACCTGTCACGCTTTGCCGAAGAATTGGTGATTTGGTCATCGGCCCAGTTTCGCTTTGTGCGCTTGTCCGACAAGTGGACGACAGGCAGTTCCATCATGCCGCAAAAGAAAAATCCCGATGCGGCGGAATTGCTTCGCTCCAAACTGGGGCGGATTTTGGGGGCCACGGTGGCGCTGTTTACCGTGATGAAAGGCCTTGCCCTGACCTATTCCAAGGACATGCAAGAAGACAAAGAGCAAACCTTTGACGCTGCCGACAGCCTTATGCTGGGCCTTGCCGCGATGACCGGAATGGTTGGCGACATGACAGCACTGCGCGACAATCTGAAACTGGCAGCGGCAAGCGGATTTTCCACCGCGACCGACCTTGCCGATTGGCTGGTGCGTGAATTGAACCTGCCGTTCCGCGATGCCCATCATGTGACAGGCACGTTGGTCGCGATGGCCGAAAAAGCCGGGATTGACCTGCCAGAGCTGACGCTGGCGCAGATGCAAACGGTGCACGCGGGCATTCGCGCGGATGTTTTTGACGTGTTGGGTGTGGAAAATTCGGTCCGCAGCCGTATGTCATATGGTGGCACCGCGCCAACCCAAGTGCGCGCCCAAATCGCCCGGTGGAAAGAAACCCTCGCATGAACCGCGCGGCCCCCCTGATGCTGCTGGCGATAGTCCTTCAGGCGGGGTGCGCGTCACCTGCGCTAAACGCCAATATCGGGATCGGTCCGGGCGGGGTGAAAGTGACCCCGGTTGTTTCTACCCGCGTCGGTGGCGCCAATATTTCGATCAGCCCCTAATCTAAAGGTAACCTCATGCGCTTTGTATTTGCCCTTGCCACCCTTGCCACCCTTACCGCGTGCGGCGCGGACGGGCCACCCACAGCACCCGCCACCCCCGGCCTGACTGTATCAGGCGAAATGGCGGTTGGCGCTTCGGCGACAAACTGATGTCGCCGCTGCGGATCGCCTATTTGGCGCTGGCCATTTGGGGGGCCGTGCATCCGATGTATTGGTTTGTCACATATATGACGGAAACAGGGACAGGCCTAAGCGGGCTGATTGATGCGTGGTATGTGAATGCATCCACCACCGGGTTGACATGGGATCTGACGATTGCCGCCTTGGCCTTGACGCTGTGGATTGTTGCGGAAACCCGCGTGCGTAAAAACTGGTCGGCGCTGATCGCCATTCCAGCCACGTTTTGCATTGGCGTCTCTTGTGGCTTGCCCTTGTATTTGTTCCTGCGCACCCGGCCCGTTGCCTGAACCCGTCAGCTGAACTGGCACGATTTCCGCTTGCCAATCCAGCCGCCCGCAGCCACGCTTGACCTGACACATAAGGGGACCGCCATGAACAAAATGACCCATAGCCCTAACATCACCCATATGCCCGAGCGTGTGGATATGGCCGCGGCCTTTCGCTGGACCGCGCGCCTGAACCTGCACGAAGCGGTGGCCAACCACTTTTCACTGGCCGTGTCCGACGATGGCAAGGATTTCCTGATCAACCCCAATCAGCGGCATTTTTCCTTGATCAAGGCCAGCGACTTGCTGCTGCTGAACGCAGATGACCCCGATGCGCTGAACCGCCCTGATGCGCCGGACCCAACGGCTTGGGGCTTGCACGGCTCTATCCACCGCCGCGTGCCACATGCGCGCTGCGTTATGCATGTTCATTCGATATTTGCCACCGTTCTGGCCAGTTTGGCCGACAGCCGCCTGCCTGCAATTGACCAAAACACCGCGATGTTTTTCAACCGTGTGGTGGTGGACGAAGGCTATGCCGGCTTAGCGTTTGAAGATGAAGGCACGCGCTGCGCGGCGATGCTGCAAGACCCGAAGCATAAGGTGATGGTCATGGGCAATCACGGCGTTTTGGTGCTGGGCACTTCGGTCGCTGATGCATTCAACCGCCTGTATTATTTTGAGCGTTCGGCCGAAACCTATATTCGCGCGCTGCAAACCGGGCAAAAGCTGCGCTATTTGTCAGACGAGGTTGCCGAAGGCGTGGCCGATGCGATGGACCATTACGATGGCCAAGCCGATCGGTTTTTGGCCGATATCAAAACCTTGCTGGATAAATCCGAGCCCGATTTCCGCAGCTAAGCCCCCCATACTTGGCGGCGGCGGCAATACAATATAGATGCAGCCTGAATAGGTTGCACCACGGGGGCCACGTTGGATCATTTTCTGTACAAAGACGGCGAGTTGCATGCCGAAGGCGTGGCCATTGCCGATATCGCGGCCCAAGTTGGGACGCCGTTTTACTGCTATTCCAGCGCAACCCTGACCCGCCATTACCAGCTGTTTACCGAGGCGCTGTCGCCATTGCCGCATCTGGTCTGCTTTGCCATCAAATCCTTGTCCAACGTGGCCGTGCTGAAACTGCTGGGCGATCTGGGTGCGGGAATGGATGTGGTGTCGGCCGGCGAATACATGCGCGCCCGTGCCGCAGGGGTGCCGGGCGACCGGATCGTGTTTTCCGGCGTTGGCAAAACGCGTGAGGAAATGAGGCTGGCCCTGACCGACGGTATCCGGCAGTTCAACGTCGAATCAGAACCCGAAATGCGCGCGCTGTCCGATGTGGCGGTTGGTTTGGGGCTGGTAGCCCCCATCACCATTCGCGTGAACCCCGATGTTGACGCCAAAACCCATGAAAAAATCTCAACCGGGAAAAAGGGCGATAAATTCGGCATCCCGATTTCGCGCGCACGGGAAGTGTATGCCGAGGCGGCCACCCTGCCCGGCCTGAAAGTCGTGGGCATTGACGTGCATATCGGCAGCCAATTGACCTCGCTTGAACCGTTTGAGGCGGCGTATCTAAAGGTCGCTGACCTGACCCACGCGCTGCGGGCCGATGGGCATACGATTGACCGCCTAGATCTTGGCGGCGGTTTGGGCATCCCTTATGCCCGCGACAATAACGCGCCCCCCTTGCCCATCGATTACGGCGCCTTGATCAAGCGCACAGTCGGTGATCTGGGATGTGAGATCGATATAGAACCCGGCCGCCTGATTTCGGGCAATGCCGGGATTCTGGTAAGCCAAGTGATCTATGTGAAAAACGGCGAGGACCGGGATTTCCTGATCATTGACGCGGGCATGAATGACCTGATCCGCCCTGCGATGTACGGATCACACCACGATATTATCCCGGTGGTTGAGGCGGCGGCGGGTGCCGACCAGCAACCCTATGACATCGTGGGGCCAATCTGCGAATCTGGTGACACCTTTGCCAAGTCCCGCAACCTGCCGACATTGGTGGAAGGTGCCTTGGTCGCGTTCCGCTCGGCCGGGGCATATGGCGCGGTCATGTCGTCTGAATACAATTCGCGCCCACTTATCCCCGAAATTTTGGTGAAAGATGATCACTTTGCGGTCATCCGGGCGCGTCCAACGTTTGACGAAATGCTTTCTCGGGATACCATACCTGAGTGGCTGTGACGCATCGCAGCCCATAGGTAGGATAAATGACGCAAGAACCGCGTGACCAAGTTGTAGCCCAATTGAAACGCCCGCTTGCGATAACGCGGGCAGGGCTGTGGGCAGAACGCTTGACGCGCAGTTTTTGGCCGTTGTGGACGGTGCTGATCGCCGTGCTGGCGGTTCTGGCCTTTGGCCTGCAAGATTTCGCGCCGCTACCTGCGGTTTGGGCCGGGCTTGGGCTGGCTGCGGTGGCCGTGCTTTACACCCTTTGGCGCGGTTGGCAGCAATTCCGCCGTCCTTCGCCCCAAGATGCGCTGGACAGGTTGGATGCCACCTTGCCCGGTCGGCCCATTGCTACATTGGGCGATACCCAAGCGATTGGCGCGACTGATCCTGCCTCCATCGCTGTATGGCGCGCGCATCAGGCCCGCATGGCGCGCGCAGCCGCAAGCGCCCGCGCCGTCGCACCAGACCTGCGCTTGGCCGCGCGCGACCCGTTTGGTCTGCGTTACATCGCGCTGACTGGGCTGGTAATGGCGCTTTTGTTCGGGTCTGTCTGGCGCATAGCGTCGATCACCGGGCTGGGACCAACATCGGCCCAAGCGCTGGCCAATGGCCCAAGCTGGGAAGGCTGGGTGCAACCGCCCCCCTACACTGGCAAGCCCGCGCTCTATCTGAACGATATTGACCGCGTGGAATTTGAGGTGCCAACCGGCAGCCGCATCCAATTGCGGTTTTATGGCGAGGTGGGCGCGCTGTCGCTGACCGAAACCGTGTCTGGCAGGGTAGAGGTTGGCGATGCCACAGCCCCCACCCAAGATTTTGAGGTGACCCAAAACGGTACGCTGGAAATCGACGGTCCGAATGCGCGCACTTGGGCCATTATCGCGGGCCGCGATGCCCCCCCCAGCATAAGCGCCAAGGGCGAGCTGACGCGTGAGGCGGATGGCCGTTTGAAACTGCCGTTTGAGGCCAAGGATGATTTTGGTGTGACGGGCGGCAAGGCCGTGATCTCGCTGGATATGGCAGCCATTGACCGCCGCTTTGGCCTTGCCGCCGCGCCCGAAAACACCGACCCGGTCACGCTTGATCTGCCTTTGCCCATCAGCGGGCAGCGCGTTGATTTTACCGAAACGCTGGTAGATGACCTGTCCAAACACGTCTTTGCCAACTTGCCAGTGACGATTGAGTTGTCGGTCACTGATACGCCGGGCCAAACTGGCACGGCGGCGCCCTTGCACGTCACCTTGCCCGGCAAGCGATTCTTTGACCCGCTGGCCGCCGCTGTGATTGAAATGCGCCGCGATCTTTTGTGGTCGCGCAGCAACGCGCCCCGCACCGCCCAGATTTTCAAGGCGCTGACCCACCGCCCCGAACGGCTTATCCGGAACGAAAAGGCCTATTTGCGGCTGCGCGTGGCATTGCGACGCTTGGACAATGAGGCGAGTGCGCTGACCGTAGAAACCCGCGACGCGTTGGCCGAAGCGTTTTGGGACATTGCCTTGCTGATCGAAGAAGGTGATCTGCAAAGCGCGCGCGAACGGCTAAAGCGCGCCCAAGATCAGCTGGATGAGGCGATCCGCAACGGCGCTGACCCGGACGAGATTGACAAGCTTATGCAGGAACTGCGTGAGGCGATGGACGACTACATGCGCCAGCTTGCCGAAGAGGCCGAGCGCAACCCGAATGGCGAAGCCGCCAATGAACAAGAGTCGATGGAAATCACCGGCGATCAGTTGCAAGACATGCTGGAAGAATTGCAAAAGCTGCTGGAAGAAGGCCGGATGGAAGAGGCCGCCGAGCTGATGGAAATGCTGCGGCAGTTGATGGAAAACATGCAGGTCACCCAAGGCGAGGGCGGTCAAGGCGGGCCCGGCCAACAAGCGATGCGGGACTTGGGCGAAACCCTGCGCGACCAACAAGACCTATCGGATGACAGCTTTTCTGAGCTGCAAAACCCCGGCGAGCAGGATGGTCCGCGAGACGACGAAGAGGCAGAGCAACCGGGCGACCAAAATGGGCAGCAGGGCCAAGACGGCCAGCAAGGTGAGCAAGGCCAGGATGGCCAGCAAAATGGGCAGGGCGAAAATGGCCAAGCCCAGCAAGGTACAGGCCGCGAAGGCCAAGGCCAGGGCCAAAGCCTGCAAGACCGCCAGCGCGATTTGCGCGACCGCTTGGGCCGCCTGAACGGAAATATGCTGCCCGGTGCAGGGTCTGAGCAAGGCGAAGCCGGTCGCCAAGCCCTCGATGACGCAGGCCGCGCGATGGAAGATGCGGAACAGGCCTTGCGCGATGGCGACTTGCCCGGTGCCTTGGACCGTCAGGCCGAGGCTATGGAATCGATGCGCGAAGGCATGCGCAATCTGGGCGAGGCCATGGCCCAAGAGCGCCGCGAAAACAGCAATGATGGACAAGGTGAGGCCGTGGGCCGCGCCGACCCCAATTCCGCCCGCGACCCCTTGGGGCGTGAACCCGGCGATGGCGCGCGCATCGGGTCTGACCGCAATTTGCTGCAAGGCGATGATGTCTACCGCCGCGCCCAAGATTTGCTGGATGA
>CBDTUV010000037.1:0-14227 GCA_965363575.1 uncultured Pseudorhodobacter sp.
AGGCTGTTCAGATGCGCTCACCTATCTTGGCAGCGCTGCGGTCGTGTCGGTTGGCACCTTGTTTCAAGCGGCGATTTTGCCGGGGATCATGCTTGCGGTGCTTTACGCCTCCTACGCCTTCGGCTTTGCCATGATGAACCCGTCCAAAGCGCCCGCTGTGCAAATTGAGTCCAGTGGCCGCGGTGAAGTCATCACGCGCGGCGAGGCGACAAAGTGGTTCCTCGGTATCCCCGTCGCTTTGATTGCTGGTCTGTTCCTCGCTATGCAAGTCAATGTGATCGGCAATCAAGACTTGACCGTCGACAGCTATTCCGATGCGGGCCAAACTGCAGATTTGCGCACCCGTGTGTCTGAACAGTGCAAGGCCTCGATGATTGAACTGCACGGACAAGAGCGTTGGGATGCTGCCGTAGCCCAACAGGCCGAGATTAACGCCGCCGGTGGCGTCGCCAAATCGGTCGCCTTGACGCCTGAAGAACTGGTCACCGCGTCGGCCGAAAAGCTCGCTTCGCGCGCGCCCATCGGGACGGGTGTGTCTATCATCTTCTTGCTTTTGGCGCTGACCTTGACCACCGCGCGCGGCGTGGCCCCTTCGGCGAACCATCGCCCGCTGTGGATCGGTTTGGGCGGTGTCGCACTTGGGTTGTTGGCTGACGTCTTGCTTATCGCACCAAATGCTACACCCGGTATGACGTTGGTCTTCCTTGCCATACCGCTTGGCCTTGCTCTTTACGGTGCGACCTATGCCACCGCAATGTTGGCGCGAAATGAACTGCTCCGCGTTGTGTTTCCGCCGCTGATCTTGATCATCGCAGTGCTCGGCTCGATCTTGGGCGGCATCACCAACCCAACCCCTGCCGCAGGGCTTGGGGCCGGGGGGGCGATCTTGCTTGCTGCCTACCGCAAGCTAGGCGATCTGAACAAATCGGGCAGCATCATCGTCATGACCGCCTTTGCGATTGTGATCATGATCCTTGTGGGCGTGAACTTTGACCTGCGGGTCGGTGTTGGCGTCACCTCGACCGAGCAGTGGATCGCATGGGGCGTCGCACAAGCCACTTATTCCATTGCGATGTTTGGCCTGCTTTACGCCTGCTGGGTGCTGTGGCGCAACAAAGTGCTGTCCCCGGTGGTACGCGAAACCACCAAGGTCACCTCGATGGTCTTTGCCATTCTGATCGGCAGCCAGATTTTGAACCTTGTGCTGATCTCCTTTGGCGGTGAGGATTATATCCAAAGCTTCCTGCGCAGCTTTGACAATGAGCTGACCGTGTTCCTGATCGTGATGCTGGTGCTGTTCATCCTTGGCTTTGTGCTTGATTTCCTTGAGATCATTTACATCGTCGTGCCCATCGTCGGCCCCGTCATCTATGGCGGCACGTTCGACCCAAGCTGGGTGACGATCATGATCACGGTGAACCTGCAAACTTCGTTCCTCACGCCGCCCTTTGGATTTGCGCTGTTCTACCTGCGCGGCGTCGCCCCGAGAGAGGTTACAACCGGCCATATCTACCGCGGGGTCATCCCTTTTGTGTTGATCCAGGTGGCCGCGTTGATCCTGCTCTACCTCTTCCCATGGGTTGTCACGATTGTGCCGAACCTGCTTGCAGGCTAGGCAAAACCTATCCAAAAACACAAAAGGCCGCCCCAAACTGGGCGGCCCTTTTTATTAATGTTGGGATTTGTGGTGCTGATCTAAGCCCAATGTGCTCATCGCCATGTAAATGGCGCGCCAAATCATAACGCCCCCAAACGGCCCATCAGTCTTTGGGTGGTATCTCGCAAGTCCCTTTGGTGCGATCTGTGCTCGTAACCCAGAAAGGGCGCTCGCGCCAAGCCAACCACCCCAAGGCCGTCAAACGCCCTAGCGCGGCACTTTACATCGCAAAGGCAAAGCTCTCGGGTGTTGCGCGGTGCCAATATTTGGCAAAGGCTGGGTGCGACACGTCATCGCCCATCAACTCGCCTTGTTCCAACCACAGATATTGGCTGGCGGCTGATCGCACCTCTCGGCTGTTCACCCGGATCATCAGATGATGTGGGGTCAAATCGCGGGGGTGCGACAGCCCGCTCGCCTCAATCGCTTCTTTCAGCGTGTGCATGGTGTTGGCGTGAAAATTTGCCACCCGGACATATTTTTCATCCACCACCAACGCGCGGTAGCGACCAGGGTCTTGGGTGGTTACACCCGTCGGGCATTTGCCGGAATGGCAAGCCTGCGCCTGAATACAGCCAATCGCAAACATAAAGCCGCGCGCCATGTTGCACGCATCGGCCCCCAGCGCGAACATCCGGCAAATATCAAAGGCCGAGATCAGCTTGCCTGACACAATAATCTTGGTCCGATCACGAATCCCAAGGCCTAGCAGCGTGTTGTGGATCAGCATTAACCCTTCGCGCAGCGGTGCGCCGTAATGGTCTGCAAATTCGGCGGGGGCAGCCCCTGTGCCACCCTCGGCCCCGTCCACGGTGATGAAGTCGGGCGACAACCCGGTTTGGGCAAAGGCCTTGGCCAGCGCGAACCATTCCCACGGATGGCCCACGCACAGCTTGATGCCCACAGGCTTGCCGCCCGACAAATCGCGCAACCGCTGCATGAAACTGCACAACTCCAGCGGGGTGGAAAAGGCGGAATGCGACGAAGGGCTTACGCAATCTTCGCCAACCTCGACGCCGCGCGCCTCGGCAATTGCCTCGGTCACCTTGGCGCCGGGCAAAATGCCGCCATGGCCGGGCTTTGCCCCTTGGCTCAGCTTAACCTCAATCATCTTAACTTGATCGGACCCGGCGTTTTCGGCAAACTTATCCTCGGAAAAGCTACCATCTGGGTTGCGACAGCCAAAATAGCCCGACCCGATTTGCCAGACCAAATCGCCGCCCCCCGCCCGGTGAAACCGCGAAATTGACCCTTCGCCCGTGGTATGGCTGAACCCGCCTTTGGCAGCGCCTTTGTTCAACGCTTCAATCGCGGTGGGCGACAACGCCCCATATGACATGCCCGAGATATTCAGCACTGATGCTTCATAGGGCTGCTTACAATGCGCGCCGCCAATCGTCACCCGAAAATCATGGGTCGCCAGATGCGACGGTTTCATCGAATGGTTTATCCATTCATGCCCAATCTTTTCCACATCCAACTGCGTGCCAAAAGGGCGCAGCCCGTCAATTCCTTTGGCGCGGCGATATACCAGCGCGCGTTGTTCGCGCGAAAACGGTGTCGCGTCTTGGTCGCTTTCCACAAAATACTGTCGAATTTCGGGCCGAAAGGTTTCCAGCAAAAACCGCATCCGCGCCGAAATGGGATAGTTCCGCAGCACCGAGCTGTGGTTTTGCGTCAGGTCAAACAGCCCAAGCGCAGACAGCAACATCGCCAGAACCGTGATCCAGCCGCCCCAAATCGGGTGATAGATTGCCACCATCAGCCCAAGCGGCACCGCCAATATCACCATGGCTAGCGGGATATATCGCATTGGGAACATACAGGACCTTTCATCTTATCGCGCGGGCTTTGGGGGGATCCTGCTGCTTGGCGCTTAAAACGAGGTTAACGCTAGCGGGTCACAGTTCACTTTACCAAAGGTTTTCGGGGCCGCCGTGAAATGCTGTGACAATGCGCAAGAAACTCGCGCTGCAAGGCTATAAAAAACTGAACGATATCAGAATGTTTAGCGCGGATCTTTAACCCATAGCCGTAGGTTCGTCGGGCAGCTCAGCCAGTGTCGTAGGTCCGCGTGGTGGGCTGCGCCCATCGGGCAAATTGATCCGCGCGACCTGTTCGGCGATGGGTTCAACTGACAAAGGATGCAATTCGTGGTGATGATCCTCGGGGTTGCCAATCGCTTGCCATTCCCCGCCTTTAAAGATTTCCAGCCCCGAAAATCCCGCTTTATAGCCCATCTTTTTGCTGCCCGGCACCCAATAGCCCAGATAGACAAAGGGCAGACCCGCGGCGCGTGCGATTTCAATATGGTCAAGGATCAAAAACGTACCCAGCGAGCGGCCGAACAGGTCGGGATCATAAAAAGAATAGACCATGCTCAGCCCATCTTCGAACACATCGGTCAAACACACCGCTGACAGGTCGGACGGCCCGTGCCCTGCGTTTTCGGAATATTCAATCACCCGGCTTCGGATTGGCGTTTCTTCAATCATCGCGGCGAATTCAAAGATATCCATATCCGCCATCCCACCCTCGGCATGGCGAAAATCCAGATAGCGGCGAAACAGCGTAAACTGATCCTCGGTCGCCCAAGGGCTGGTGGCATTCCGCGTCAGGCTGGCATTGCGCTTCAGCACTTTGCGCTGGGTGCGGGACGGGGTAAAATCAGCCACCCGGATGCGCGCCGACAAACAGGCTGAACATTCCGCACAAGACGGTCGGTACAGCACATTTTGCGATCGCCGAAACCCTTGCTTGGACAGGGCATCATTCAGCTTTTGCGCATGTTCCCCTTGCAACGCCGTAAACAGCTTACGCTCCATCCGCCCGTCCAAATAGGGACAGGGTTGCGGGGCGGTCACATAAAACTGCGGCGCGAGAGGAAGGGTATGGCGCATCTACATCCAAATATCAGGACTATTTGGCGCACGGTAGCAAGCAAGGCCCGCGCCGCCAAGGAAAGAGTTTGCCAGAACAGAGACGAAATTGCTGATTTATGAAGGCGATTTGCCCAAAACCCCTAGAAACGCGCTGATTTGTTTATCGCAACTGTCCCCAGCACGGTATCCGTCAACCCTTGGCCGCGCGGGCTCAGCAGCATCATCGCGATTGACAGCAACTGTGGCAGCACAAAAGCAGTACTGACCGCATAGCCCAATGTGTGCAAAAACGCGGTGCCACCATCCAATTGGCGACCATCGGCGCGGCGAAACTCAATCGCCGTCAGCCGCATACCGGGTGTGGCCGACCCTGCCGACAGGCTGACCCAGCGATAGAGCAGGTTCACCACTCCAAACAAAACTGGCAAGAAAAACAGTGCGGTAAACGCGGTAAACGGCACAATCACCGCCGTCAGGATCACGGTCAGAACTGTATCCACGATCCATGCCATACCGCGTTTGAACGGCACGCCTGCATAGAATTCGGCTTGGTATTCAGGGTCGGGCAGGGCGTTGGAAAACATCGAGGGGTTCCTTTGGGTCGGGGATGGGGGCAGGGTCAGCACAAGGCGGCCCAAACCTGCGGGCCGCCCCATCGTTGTATATCAGTAGGCGGAAAAATCCTTGCCAGAGTCTTTGCCTGCGTCTTTGCCTGCATCCTTGGCATCGTCCGACGCCCGCTCTGCTGCATTGGATTTCACGCGCTCATCCATAAAGGCGTCAAACTCTTGCTTGTCCTTGGCATCGCGCAACCGCTTTAGGAAGGCCTCAAACGCGCCTTGCTCGTCTTCCAACCGGCGAATGGTTTCATCGCGGTAGGCGTCAAAGGCGGTGTTCCCGCTGGTATTGCTTTTCCAAGGGGCGTGGTTCAGGCGGCGGTTATGGCAGGCGGATCGGTTGAACATGCGTTTACTCCAAATCATATAGGCCAAAAGGGCAAGACCGACAGGCCAGACAAAGATAAAGCCCAGCACCATCGCGGCGATCCAGGCACCCTTGCCCCGCGCGTCCAACCAGCTCTGCGCGCGGTGCGGCCAGCTGGTGATACCGCCATTCAGGCTGTGGGTTGATGTGTCGTACATTTTGCAGACTCCTAAGGTTAAGACGGGTGGTTAGGCCGGGGTTGATGTTTACTCGCTTTACATTACCAAGATTGCTATTCTGCCGGCGCTTTTCAAGCATCTATGTTAAAGTAATTTACATTTATTCGATTTCCCGCTCATTTTCATAGACAAGTATATGATTATAATTGTTTAAAACTCAAAGACCCTGTCGAAATATTCTTCAAAACGCCTGCCTATTGGCAAAAAACCCCGCCCCAAACGCACAAATACCCCCATAAAATCCGCACGTCTTGCCATCCCATACCGCCAACAGACCCCGTTGACCCCCCGCACTCAGGCGGTCATTCTGCCGCGATGACACACAGCACATTCGCCTCTCGCATCACCCGCCACCCGCTACCCTTTGACCCGCAGGCAGGCTCAGATAGTGCCAGCGCCTTTGCGGATCTTGGGCCAGACATCACCGCCCTTTTGACTGGGACGGCAGGGTGCAGCCCCTATCTTGCCGACCTGATGCAGGTTGAAGGCGATTGGTTGCGCACAACGCTTGCAGGCCCACCCGAAACCGCAATTACAACCGAACTTACCGCCCTCGACACCCTTGCCCTCGACACTTTGGGCAGCGGGCTGCGCCGGGCCAAACGGCGTATTGCCCTCCTTGCGGGCCTTGCCGATTTGGGCGGCGTCTGGACGCTGGAACAGGTGACCGGCGCGCTGACCGACCTTGCGGACCGTGCTGTGGACCTCTCGCTGCAACGGCTTGTCGCCGACGAAATCCGGCGAAACAAAATTCCCGGTGCCACGCCCGATGATGCCAAGACCGCCGCTGGCATGGTCGTCTTTGCCATGGGTAAAATGGGCGCGGGTGAATTGAACTATTCCTCGGATATCGACCTGATCTGCCTGTTCGATGATGCCCGCTACGGCGAGGATGCGACCGAGGCCCGCGCCGCCTTTATCCGTGTCACCCGCAAAATGGCCGCCCTCGTGGGGGATCGCACGTCCGAAGGATACGTCTTTCGGACCGACCTGCGCCTGCGCCCCGATGCCGCCGTAACCCCGGTTTGCTTGTCCTTTGCCGCCGCCGAAAGTTACTATGAAAGCGTGGGCCGCACATGGGAACGGGCGGCCTGGATCAAGGCGCGGCCTTGCGCGGGTGATCTGGCGGCGGGCGCGCGCTTCCTCAAAACCCTCACCCCCTTTGTTTGGCGCAAGCACCTTGATTTTGCCGCGATCCAAGATGCCCATGACATGCGCCTGCGCATCCGCGACCACCGCCGCCTGCACGGCCCCATCGTGGTCGAAGGCCATAATATGAAACTGGGCGTGGGCGGCATCCGCGAGATTGAGTTTTTCACCCAAACCCGGCAGTTGATCGCCGGCGGGCGCGACCCTGATCTGCGCGGTCGTCAAACCGTCCCCAGCCTTGCCGCACTGGCCGAAAAAGGCTGGATCCCGTCTGATACGGCCCAAGAACTAACCACCCTCTACCGCGCGCACCGTGAGGTGGAACACCGCCTGCAAATGGTCAACGACGCCCAAACCCATGATATGCCTACCACCCCCGATGGCATCGCTCGCATCGCCGCCTTTTGCGGCCAGCCCGATGCCGAATTTCGCGAAAGGTTGATCGACCGGCTGGCCCGCACCGACCATCTGACCGAAGGCTTCTTTGCCCCCGCCGAGGCCGAGGCCGCCCCCGAAATGTCCGACAGCGCGCGCGATATCGTGCGCGGTTGGGATGGCTATCCTGCTTTGCGTTCAGAACGTGCCGGCACCATTTTCCGCCGCGTTCGCCCCGGTCTGCTTAAACGCCTGCAACGCGCCGCCAACCCGGATGAGGCGCTGATCGCCTTTGACGGCTTCCTCAAAGGCCTGCCTGCCGGTGTGCAAATCTTCTCATTATTTGAGGCAAATCCCCAGCTGATCGACTTGATCGTCGATATCGCCGCCACATCGCCCGCACTTGCCCTCTACCTCTCGCGCAACGGCGGGGTCTTGGATGCGGTGATCGGCGGCAGTTTCTTTGCCGCTTGGCCCAGCTTGGCCGAACTCACCGCGTCCCTGACCGCCGCCCTGACTGACATCCCGGATTATGAGCGTAAACTCGACGCCGCCCGCCGCTGGGTCAAGGAATGGCACTTTCGCATCGGCGTGCATCACCTGCGCGGGCTGATCGACGCGTTTGAGGCTGGAAAACATTACGCCGATCTGGCCGAAGCTGCGCTGGCCGCCCTTTGGCCCGTCGTGCAAGCCGAATTTGCCCAGAAATACGGGCCACCACCGGGGCGCGGCGCCATCCTTTTGGCCATGGGCAGTTTGGGGGCAGGGCGCCTTAACGCGGAATCCGATCTTGATCTGATCGTGATCTATGATGCGGGCAATGCCGAGGCCAGCGAGGGCCGCAAACCCCTTGCAATCCGCCCCTATTTCGCCCGCCTGACTCAAGCCATGGTCACCGCCGTCACCGCCCAGATGCCCGAAGGCAGGCTTTATGAGGTTGACATGCGTCTGCGCCCGTCAGGCCGTCAAGGCCCTGTGGCCACCTCGATCCATTCTTTCCACGACTATCAGATGACCGAGGCGTGGACATGGGAACACCTCGCCTTGACCCGCGCGCGCCCCCTTGCGGGCAACATGGACCTGCGGGCCGAATTTGAAACCCTGCGCCGCGCCGTGCTGGTCGCCAAGTCGGGGGGGGAGACGGTTTTGACCGATGTCGCCGATATGCGCACCCGTCTAGCAAGCGCCAAACCCGCCAGCAGCGCGTGGGATGCCAAGAACGGTCCCGGCCGCTTGATGGATATCGAACTGGTTGCCGAAACCGCGTGTCTTTTGGCAGGCGATCCGGCCCGTAGGGTCGAGGCACAGCTGCGCGCTGGCGTGAAACGGCAGTTTCTGTCGCAATCGGATGAGCAGGACTTGCTGGATGCCTACAGGCTGTGTTGGCGCTTGCAGGCAGGATCACGCTTGCTGACCGACAATACTTTGGATATCGACACGCTGGGAATCGGCGCGCGTGCGTTTTTGCTGCGCGAAACCGGGCAAGTGGATGAAACAGCCTTGGCCGAGCAGTTGGCACAGGCCTTGGGCAAGGCCGAAACCGTGGTTACCCGCATCTTTTCAGGCGGTTAAGAAAGGATACAGGCCCTTCGGGGCAGGAAGGGAATGATGGACCTGACAATCGCCGACCCAAAAGGGCTGATCCGTGAAAGCTACCGGATAGATGGTATCACGGCGGGTGAATGCCGCTCAATCTTCATGGATTGGGCGCTTAGTTTGCCGCTGGATGCTGACACCCGCGCGCCCTTGCTGCACCTTATCACGACCTATGGCGGGGACGCGGACCACCCCATGACCGCAGTGCTGCACGCCGCCCTCAAGGCCCCCACCGCCCCCAAACGGCGCGGTGGTCGTGCGGCCCGTGTGCCGGACGATTATATGTAAAAGCCCTTGCCGACATCACGTCGGCAAGGGCCAAACACGCCTTCCCAAAGCCCCTAGCGCAGCTTTGCTGCCTCGGCTGCCAATGCGGTAATCCCGGCCCAATCGCTTGCCGCGACCATGGCCGCTGGCGCCACCCACGATCCACCAACACACATCACATTCGGCAACCCCAAATAACTGTGCGCGTTTTTCAGGCTCACCCCCCCTGTTGGGCAAAACCGCACCTGCGGAATAGGCCCGCCGATGGATTTCAACGCAGGCGCACCGCCCGCCGCCTCGGCTGGAAAGAATTTCTGCACGGTATAACCTTGTTCAAGCAAAGCCATCACTTCGCTTGCAGTGGCCGCACCGGGCAACAAAGGCAATTCATATTCGGCGCAGGCGTCCAGCAGTTTTTGCGTGGCCCCCGGTGATACGCCAAACTTGGCCCCCGCCGCCTTGGCCGCCTTGACATCATCAGGCGTCAGCAACGTGCCCGCACCCACAACACCGCCTTCAACATCCGCCATCGCGCGGATCGCTTCCAACGCATCGGCCGTGCGCAGTGTCACTTCCAGCGCAGGCAAGCCTCCCGCAATCAGCGCGCGCGCCAAGCCTTGCGCTTGTGTCACATCCTCGATCACCAAAACCGGCACCACCGGCGCCAAAAGGCAAATTTCAGCAGCACGCAGCGATTGCTCGGCAGGGGTCATGATAGGCTCTCCAATACTTCGTTGCTCATGCGGCATGACCCAAAGGTCACACCCTCTGTCTGCGGGGTTTGTTAGCGCAAACGCCCCTCAAGGTCCAACAAAAAGGCATGCATGCCAACGGTCCTTGCACTGAATAATCGCCAAAACCACCAAACCCCTTATACCACCCGCGCGCCTTCGGTCGCAGGGCCAACGGTTTGGCGAAACACCTCAAACAGCTCTCGGCCAATACCATGCGCGTTGCCCGACAAATCCGCCACGGCCATTTCGCGGGCGTCCAGATCAACGCCAACAGCTTCCAATGTGCCTGCATCCGCGTCCAACCGCACGACATCGCCGTCACGCAGCTTGCCGATCATCCCGCCACAGGCCGCCTCGGGTGACAGATGAATGGCCGCAGGCACCTTACCGCTAGCGCCCGACATCCGCCCATCTGTGACCAAGGCCATCTTTAGCCCGCGATCTTGCAACACGGTCAAAATCGGCGTCAAAGAATGCAGTTCCGGCATCCCATTGGCGCGTGGCCCTTGGAACCGCACCACAACCACCGTGTCGGACGTAAACTCACCCGCCCGGAACGCAACCTTCACCGCCTCTTGGCTGTGGAAAATGCGGGCAGGGGCCTCGATCACATGGCGCTCGGGGGCCACGGCCGAAACCTTGATCACCCCGCGCCCCAAATTGCCCGAAAGCTGCTTTAGCCCCCCCACGGCAGCAAAAGGCGTGGCCACAGGACGCAAAATCTTGTCGTTCAAACTGTTGGGCGCACCGGCCTCCCATACCAAAGCATCGCCTTTCAGCTTGGGTTCTGTACGGTACGCCTCCAAGCCTTCGCCCAGAATGGTCTTGGTGTCGGGGTGCAAAAGGCCCGCATCCAGCAATTGCCCAATCATGAACCCCAAACCGCCTGCGGCATGAAAATGGTTCACATCGGCCAAACCGTTGGGGTAGACTTTGGCCATCAACGGCACCGCATCAGAAATGTCGGCAAAATCCTCTAGGTCCAGCAACACCCCCGCCGCCCGCGCCATGGCAGGCAAATGCAGCACAAGGTTGGTCGACCCGCCTGTGGCCATCAAGCCGACCATGCCGTTCACAAAGGTCCGCTCATCCAAAATCGTCCCCACTGGGGTGAACTGCCCACCAAGGGCGGTAATCGCCGCCGCCCGTTCCACCGCCGCCGCAGTCAAGGCATCACGCAACCCATTTCCGGGGTTCACGAAACTGGACCCCGGCAAATGCAGGCCCATAAACTCCATCAGCATCTGGTTGGTGTTGGCCGTGCCGTAAAACGTACAGGTGCCCGGCCCGTGATAGCTGGCCATTTCGGCCGCCATCAACTCTTTGCGCCCAACCTCGCCTACGGCAAACGCATTGCGCACCGCCGATTTCTGATCATTCGGGATCCCCGATGGCATTGGCCCTGCAGGCACAAACACCGCCGGAATATGGCCAAAGGTCGCCGCCGCAATAATCAGGCCGGGTACGATTTTATCGCAGACCCCCAAGTACAAAGCCGCATCAAACACGTTATGCGACAAGGCCACGCCGGCGGCCAATGCAATCACATCGCGCGAAAACAACGACAGTTCCATTCCCGGCTGGCCTTGGGTCACACCGTCACACATCGCAGGCACACCGCCCGCCACCTGCGCCGTGGCGCCCGCCTTGCGCGCCGCCGCCCGGATCAGATCAGGATAACGCTCATACGGCTGATGCGCCGACAGCATGTCATTATAGGCTGTCACAATCCCGATATTGGGCAAACGTTCAGCCACCAGAGTATCTTTGTCGGTCCCCATCGCCGCATAGGCATGGGCTTGGTTGCCACAAGACAAATGTGCGCGCGCAGGCCCATCAGCCACGGCAACGGCCATCCGCCCCAAATAATCGCCGCGTGATTTGGCGGAACGCTCGCGGATACGGTCTGTCACACGGTCAATGGTGCTGTTCAGGGTCATCTTATGCCTCATTGGCTGGATCTCTTCGCGTCTTGTTAGCGCTAACGGATCAAAAAGAAAAGGGGGCATTTCAGCGAAATGTTAGTGATTCCCGAACAAGCGCACCAAAATTGCTCAAATTCTACAGCATCCACCCGCCACCGTGGGTTGCTGGATGTGCGGCCCGTACTTGTGGATAAATAGCCGCTATTGTTTCCGCTCAGACGCTAATACCGCAGCAGTGACCTATCGTTTCCGCATTTCGGCCACATTCTGCCGTCAAATATTAGCACAAGTTGAATAAAGTCGTCACGAACTCAAAAGGAAACACCATGAAGGCCGCTCATATCATACTCGCACTCGGCTTGACCGCTGGCTTGTCGGCCTGCGGTGCTCCTGATCTTGCATCGCGCAGCGGTCCGCTTAATACGGATGTGCCTTTTGCATCGACGTCTTCGACCTCTACCCAACCGGTTACGGTTGCAGGACAAAAGCGCATTGTGCTGACATCGCAATACAATGTCACAGAAGTCCGGATCAACGTCCCGCAGTCCCTCACCGTGTCCGAGGCGAATTTGTTCTATCCGCACGCCAATATCGTTTGGCGCGGCGAACCTCGCGGGGATCGCCATGTACAGGTGCATTCGATCTTTACCGATGCGTTTGGTATGGGAACCGCACAGATGAAATCAGGCCCGGCAGTGATCGTCGAGGCAACCGTGAAACGCTTTCACGGTGTCACCGAAAAAACCCGCTACACCTTTGGCGGCGTGTTCAATATGGAATTTAACCTGACGGTGCGTGACGCTGCTACGGGCGCTGTGCTTGATGGTCCACGCTTTGTTGTAATCGATGCCAAGGCTTCGGGTGGCAGCGCCGCTATTGCAGAAGAGCAGGCTGGCCGAACCCAGCGTGTTGTGGTGATCGAGGCGCTACGCGAAGGAATTCGCCGCGAATTGTCGCGCCAAGTCCAAGAGGTTCCAATGAGCCGGAACACCGCCCCCAATGGTCTGGCCCCTGGCCAAATGATCGTGGTGCCAGCCGGAACGCTCTAAACGCGCAAGGATCATAACACACGGGCTTTCACACGCTCTTAAATACCGATATGGGGAGATGCATGAATAGCACCTCCCCTTCGTCGCATGATGGCGACCCCGCACACACCCGGTCCCCCGATCTGAAAGCAGATATGCCGACCGTCCGTCTAAAACCCAAAGCCGAGGCGCGGGCGATCCGCCACGGATTTCCTTGGGTCTATGCGGACGAACTGGTTACGGACCGCCGCACCCAAAACCTCGCCCCCGGTACCCTCGCGGTGCTGGAAGATGGCGACCGCCGCGCAATGGGGTTGGTCACGGTCAACACCCATTCCAAAATCATCTGCCGGATGCTGGACCAAAACCCAGACGCGGTGATTGACCAAGCCTGGCTAGAGGCGCGCCTGACCCGCGCGCTTGCCTTGCGTGACCGCCTCTATGACGCGCCCTTCTACCGCTTGGTCCATGCCGAGGCGGATGGATTGCCCGGCGTGGTGATCGACCGTTTTGGCGACACCGCCGTGATTCAACCCAACGCTGCCTGGGCCGAGGCGCATATCGATATGCTCGCCGCGGCCCTGATGGCTGTGACGGGTGTGAAAAACATCCTCAAAAATGCCACAGGCCGCGCCCGCAGTCTGGAAGGGTTGACCGAGGAAACCGTGGTCATCGCAGGTGCCATTGATGCGCCGATCCCGGTGCCAATGAATGGTGCGGTTTATATGGCCGATCTGATTGGCGGCCAGAAAACTGGCCTGTTCTTTGACCAGCGTCCCAACCACGCCTTTGCTGCCCGCCTGTCGCGCGGCGCACGGGTGCTGGATATGTTCTCGCATGTCGGTGGCTTTGGCCTTGCCGCCTTGGCGGGCGGTGCCAAATCGGTGCTGGCCGTCGATGGGTCGGCCCCAGCACTTGCCTTGGCCGAACAAGGCGCGCAAGCCTCAGGCTTTTCTGACCAGTTCACCACCCGCCAAGGCGATGCTTTTGCGGTGTTTGAGGCATTGGCGGCCGAAGGCGCGCAATTTGACGTCATCATCTGCGATCCCCCCGCCTTTGCCCCCGCAAAACCAGCGCTAGAGGCTGGCTTGCGCGCCTATGAACGCGTGGCCCGCCTTGCCGCCCCATTGCTCGCACCGGGCGGCTACCTTGGCCTCTGTTCATGCTCGCACGCAGCCGACCTTACCGCCTTTCGCAACGCTTGCGGGCGCGGCATCGGGCGCGCTGGGCGGCGGGGGCAGCTCTTGCACACCGGCCACGCTGGCCCCGATCACCCAATGCTGCCGCAGCTGTCGGAAAGCGGCTATCTCAAGGCGCTGTTTTACCGGCTTGACGGTTGAAACTGACGCTCGACGCTTGCGTTCTCTTCCCCACGGTGATGCGCGAGGTGCTGCTCGCCGTGGCGGGGCAGGGACTGTTCACGCCCCTCTGGTCCGACCGCATCCTTGGCG
>CBDTUV010000038.1:0-14109 GCA_965363575.1 uncultured Pseudorhodobacter sp.
CTCAAGGTTCTCATGATCAATTGCGACTGTTTGCGTGCCAAATCCAAAGAACAGCGCGCAGCAGCCAGTCGGGTCATCGCCCGGTGTCAGGAACTCTATACGTATCTTTCCAATAACTTCGATGCACTAACGAACTATGGCCATCGACATCGAAACGGCCTTGCGATCTCGTCCTCCCGCGCGGAGGGATGTGTCGATGACATCGGAAACTCCCCTATGGGCAAGAGACGCCGCATGAGATGGTCACCACGAGGCGCACATCGGGTCGCCGTCACTAGAGCCGCCGTCCTTGACGGCAGACTTGCCGTCTCGCAGTTCGCAGCATGACCACCAACTTTTGCCCACTCCCCAATTACTCAGAGTCTCGTCCATTCGCCAGGACGTGGCAGTGGGCCGTTTTCTCGCCTGTGCCCGAGCCGCGATCAGGGGCGCAAACTTTACCACCCAGCGGTTCAGCGTCGCGTGGTCGACTTCCACACCGCGCTCAGCCATGATCTCTTCGAGATCGCGGCAGGAAACGGCATAGCGAAGGTAGAAAAACACGGCGTGCACGATTACAGTCTTCGGGTAATGCACACCCTTGAAATCGACCATCCTGAAAACCCCTATCCACAACCACTTGACAACGCTGCCAGATTCCATGTGGGGTCGAAACAAGAAAGGTTGCGACACAGCCGGGGCAGGCCCCGGATGACAGAAGAGTTGAAAGACATCGGTCTGAATATCGGCCACCGCCGTGTAGGGCGTTTGATGCGCCTTACGCGTCCAGAGGCACAATTTGACGTGCGGTGGCTGGTGCTGGGCCAAGACCACCGCATTCAGCTGGGTTCAGGCCGCCTGCTGTGCAACGGCACCCCAGTGGACCTGCCAGACAAGCCAAAACCGCACAGCACGCGCCGCGGCAAGGACCCGGTAATGGACAAATATAGGCCGCAATCCGCAGCTTTAAACTGTAAGCGGATGGCCTGAAACGGTTCAGCGCGCGCCCCAAGTGTCGGTCAGCCGATAGCCTTCGGGCCACGGGTCGGATGGGTCCAGCATGTGTTGATGAATGCCGGTGATCCAACCACGCCCCGACAGTTCGGGGATCACGGCGGCATGGTTTCCGACCGTGGTTTCGCCAACAATCCGTCCGATAAACGTAGACCCTATAACCGACACAATGGTCAGCCGATCCTCCAACCCCATTTCGCCCTTGGCATGCAACACCGCCATGCGGGCCGACAGCGCGGTTCCGGTGGGTGAGCGGTCCACCTTGCCGGGTTGAATGGCAACCGCCGACCCCGCACGCAATTCGGTTCCGTCGCGCGTAACAGGCCCTGCAAACAGGCAAAACGAAAAATGCGTCCAATCCGGGTTTTCGGGGTGGTGAAAGCGCAGCTGGGCGTTAGCCGCATTGGTAATCTTGACGCCCATCTTGGCGATATAATGCGCCTCGTCCTCGGTCAGGTTCAACCCCAGCGCTGCGGCGTCAACAATAACAAAACTGTCACCACCATAAGCGGTATCAACGGTCAAGGTGCCGATCCCCTCCACCTCCAGCGTCAGGCCCAGTTCGGCGGCAAAGCTGGGCAGGTTTTGCACAAAAATCCGCTCGGCCTTACCATTCCTGCATTCGGCCCGCACATGCACCAACCCCCCCGGCGCCTCAAGCACCATGCGGGTTTCAGGCTCTTGCATCGGGATAATACCCCCATCCAGCAACACCGTCGCGACACAGATCGAATTTGATCCCGACATCGGCGGCGTGTCTTCGGGTTCCATAATAATAAACGCCGCATCTGCGCGCGGGTCGCGTGGTGGCACCAACAGGTTCACATGGCGAAACACCCCACCGCGCGGCTCGTTCAGCACGAAATTGCGCAAGGTCTGGTCGCGCGCAATCCAGCGCGACTGCTCCCAAATCGTATCCCCAGGCGGGGGCAAAACGCCGCCCACAATCACATCGCCCACCTCGCCCTCGGCATGGGCGGAAATCACATGAATGGTCTTGCTGCTGCGCATCTTAGGCCTCCTGCAACCAGATCGGCGGGGTTTTCGGCGCGTGGCCTGTACGGGCCGCCGCAACACAATCGGCAAGCGCGCCAAACCGCACCTCGCGCCCCGACAGGCCCGGCGCATAATGGGCGTATTTGCCGGAACTTGTCATCAAACTGCGGGCGTTGTGCGGGAAAATCGGTTCCGTAATCGAACACCAGCAAATATCGGGGATCACCCGCGCGCCAAAGGCTTCCAGCCGCGCCAGCGTTCCATCCGCGCGAATGTCGCCCAGCACGTTCTGGCCAACGGTCACGATAACATCAGTTTTCTGCGCCCGCGTTCCGGTGGCCAGTGCGGCCAGCGCGTGACATTCGGTCAGGGAAAAATGCGGGCTGCCAAAGGCGATCAGGTCAATCTGTTCGGGGCCTTGGTTCAGTTCCGCCCAAACGCGGCCAAGATCGGCCCGGCCAACCGTAACCTGCACGTCGGGCAGCGCGAAATCCCCCGCCTCGGGCGTCTGGCCCGCAACATGCAGCATGGGCGCGGCAGACGTGGTGCCAAAGGCCGCGCACATTGCCTTCAGGTCATCATTGGACGGCGTGGTCGCCTCCAACCCCGTCAACACAGGGATACGGTCGGGTGCCAACTGCCCCGCAATATAGCCCAGCATCGGCCACAGCGCATCATCGTGACCACGCGGCAAATCAATATACAACCGCACACGCGGCGCACGGTTGGCGGGCACATAGACGCCCGACAACGGTGCGCGCCCCGTCATGGCAATGAACAAATCAAGGTAATCGGGGTGCTTGACCGTCCGCGCCGCCAAAACCGTATTGGCATAGATCACGGCATTGGATTCCGACCAGCCGATGTTTTCACCGGCTTTTGGTGCTGTGTCCAACAGATAGGGCGCACAGGTAAAGGTTGGCCGCGCCCCCATTTTCACATAGGCATCCGCCAGCCGTGCGGCACGCAGGCCAAAATCCGGCGGCACGCCTTGGGTGCGCCAATTGCCATGATCCACCGAAATCGCGTTCATCGTGGTGGGAATGGTCACTTGCCCGCCCATCTCGGCCATCGCCTCGGCAAAGCGCAGGTTGGCGGTGTTGGCAAGGATACAGCCGTCGATATGGCCTTGGGTCACATCGACCAGCGTGGTTGCCCCTTGCAAGGCGGCCATCGCACAAATCACCTCCATCGCGATGCGGCGGGCGGGGCCATCCGTGCCAGCCAGCATTGCACGGTCAGCGTCAGTCAGGGTTAAATCGGCCACCGGCAACGGCTGCAACGGCAAGGGCTGGCCATCAACGATCAGCGCCGTGTCGGTCAACGCGGCGGTTTTGCCAGCGGCGGCCGTGGCAAAGGCATCCGCGCCCAGCCGCAGCACCGGCACAGGGCGGTCAAACATCCGCCCCGCGATCATCGCACCCAAGGTCACAACATCCTCATGTTCCCGAAACACAAAGGCGGCAGGCGCAATGCCGTTCAGCGCCAAGTCAAGCATCACGCCGCTGCCACTGCACGACCCGCGCGTGGTTGGCATAACCAGAATGCGCCCCGCAATGGACTGGCCATGCAGCGGGTGGTGCGCATCAATGACGCGGCCTGTCAGCGGGTCAACCCCGCCCCAAAACGAAAGCCCCTCATCGGTGCCAAGAATGTCACCCGCAGCATGACCTGCGATAATACTTCGCCCCATCATTTCACCACAAAGCCATGCGCAAAGGGGTCGCGGTCATCAATGAAAATGGTGTTGATGCCCGTCACCCGCGCCCAGCCAGCGATGGACGGGATGATGGCGGGTTTCCCCGCCACCGTGGCCGCAGCCTCGACCCGGCCTTTGAACAGCGACCCGATGATGGATTCATGCACGTAGTCATCCCCCACCGCCAACTTGCCCTTGGCCACCAGCTGCGCCATGCGCGACGAGGTGCCAGTGCCGCAGGGCGAACGGTCAATCGCCTTGTCGCCATACAGCACGGCATTGCGCCCGTGGGCCTGCGGGTCACGCGGCGCCCCCGTCCACAAAATATGCGACAACCCGCAAATCGCAGGGTGTTCGGGGTGGATGAATTCGTATTTTGCGTTCAGCGCATCCCGCAGCTTGCGGCCCAGATGCACCAACTCGCCCGCCGCATAATCGGCCATATCGGCAAAGTTTTTCTGCGGGTCCACAATGGCGTAAAAGTTGCCGCCATAGGCAACATCCACCACCACCTCACCCATGCCCTCCACCTGCGCCGTCAACCCTTCTGAGTGTAAAAAGCCGGGGACGTTGGTCAGGCGGACTTCCTCGATAAAACGGCCCTCTTGGCGGTAAGTCACATCCACCCTGCCCGCAGGTGTATCCAGCCGCAAGGTGCCGGGGGTGGCAGGCCTAATCAAACCGTTTTCCAGCGCAATCGTCACCGTGCCAATCGTGCCATGCCCGCACATCGGCAGGCAGCCCGAGGTTTCGATAAACAGCACCGCCACATCGCAATCATCGCGCGTGGGCGCAAACAGGATAGAGCCGGACATCTGGTCATGGCCGCGCGGCTCAAACATCAAACCAGTGCGGATCCAGTCGTATTCAGCCAGAAAATGCGCGCGTTTTTCCAGCATGGTATCGCCGCGCAGCATCGGCGCGCCGCCGGTCACAAGTCGCACAGGGTTGCCGCAGGTATGGCCGTCAATGCAGGGGAAGGTATAGGTCGTCATGGCATGTGCTTTCAAAAACGGGACGGGGCAAAGGGGGCAAGGTCGATGGCGGGGGTTTGGCCCGTCAGCAAGTCGGCGATAATTTCGGCGGTGCCGGCCGATTGGGTCAGGCCAAGATGGCCGTGGCCAAAGGCGCACAGGGTGTTGGGTTGGCCGGGCAACGGCCCGATCGCGGCCAGGCTGTCGGGAAGTGACGGGCGAAACCCCATCCATTGCACCCCGCCCGATGTGTTCAGCGCGGGCATGAACCGTTTCGCCTTGGTCAGCATCGCATCGGCGCGGGCATAGTTTGGCGGCAGTTTGAGGCCCCCCAGTTCCACCGCCCCGCCCACACGGATGCCCGAGGTCAGTTTCGAAATCACAAACCCGTGCCCGCCAAACGTGACCTGACAGCGCAAGTCCACCGCATCGGCGGGCAAGGTGGTGTTATACCCCCGCTCGGTTTCCAACGGAATTTTCACGCCTGCGGTGCGGGCCAAATGGTGTGAAAACGCTCCGGCGGCAAGGACAACACGACCCGTCATAACGCCTGCCGATGTCTCCACCCCACCCGGCAGCAGTCGGGTCGCATTGGCAATCACCACCTCACCACCGCCTGCCCGAAACCGCTCGGCCAGGGCCAGCGTATAATCCTTCGGGTCCGTCACGGAATACCAACCGGGCGTAAACGTCGCATGGGTGAAACGCGCATCAAGGCCGGGTTGTTTGGCTGCGATTTCATCACCCGTCAGATGCGCAAATTCTATCCCCGCCGCGGCGCGTGTGGCCCAACTGGTCAGGTTCGCGTCAAATTCCGCCTTGCCTTCATAGACCTGCAACTGCCCGTCACGGCGCAGCATCGACGCCAACCCATGCGCGGCCAAAAACGGGTCCAACGCCGCCTTCGACAGCGCCATCAAGCCCGTTTGCGCAATAGTGGATGCCCGCACCTGCGCAGGCCAGCTTGCCCGCCAAAACCGCAGCATCCACGGCGCAATCTGCAGCGCATAGCGTGGCGGAACCGACAGCGGCCCCAACGGGTCCAGCAACCATTTCGGCGCTTGCCGGATCACCCGCGGTGACGCAAGCGGCAAAATATCGGTGAACGCAAACGCCCCCGCATTGCCCGCCGATGCACCCGCACACACCCCCTCGCGGTCGATCACACGCACCGAAAACCCCCGCGCCTGCGCAGCAAGCGCAATGGAAAGCCCCACCACACCCGCGCCGATAACGACGACATCAACCGATTTCATAGCCCTATGCCTTTGTTAGCGGATATTCGACAGGAACGCCTGCGTTTCAGGATGTTGCGGTGCCCCGAAAAACTGGTCCGGCGGGGCAATCTCGGCCATGATACCCTTGTGGAAAAACGCAACCCGATCCGACACGTCCCGCGCAAAGCTCATCTCATGGGTGACACAGATCATCGTCATGCCCTTGTCGGCCAGCATCTTCAGCGTATCCAACACCTCGCCCACAAGCTGCGGGTCCAGCGCGGATGTCACCTCGTCAAACAGCATGTAATCAGGCGACATCGCCAAGGCCCGCGCAATCGACATGCGCTGCTGCTGCCCCCCCGACAGACGCCCCGGATACACCGCCGCCTTTTCACCCAGCCCCACGGCGTCCAACTGCTTGGTCGCAATCTCCTCGGCCTCGGCTTTGCCCATGCCCAGCACCTTGCGCGGCGCCAGCGTGACGTTTTCCAACACCGTCAAATGCGGAAAGGCGTTGAACTGCTGGAACACGATACCGATCTTGCGGCGCAGCTTGTTCAGATCGGTGGTTTTCGCGTGAACCTCGGTGCCATCAACCAAAATCGCGCCGGAATTGATCCGCTCCAACCCGTTGATACAGGTCAGCAGCGTCGATTTGCCAGAACCGGAGCCGCCGATGACCGACAGCACCTCACCCTTGTCAACCGTCAGGTTGATGCCTTTCAGCACCTCCAACGCGCCAAAGGATTTATGGACGTCTTTAATCTCAATCATTGGACCACCGTTTTTCCAGATAACCACCCAGACGGGCGATTGGGAAGCTGATGACGAAATAGAACAACCCGCCGATGATCAACAGGAACAGCGGTTCTTGCAAACGGGTAATCAATATCTGCGTCGATTTCAAAAGTTCGGTTACCTGCACCACATAGACCAGCGCAGAATCTTTCATCACCCCAAGCGCCAAACCAATCCATGACGGCAGGGCCACGCGTGTGGCCAAGGGCGCCACGATATAGCGCATGTCCTGCATCCATGTCAGGCCCAACGAGCGTGAGGCGCGGCGTGTGGTGAACGGCACCGCCTCGATCCCGCCGCGCACAATTTCGGCGCAATAGGCGGCGGTGTAAAAGGTCAGCACCCCGCAAGCCACGGTAAACCCCGAGATTTGCAGCCGCAGCACTATACCCAGAAACGCATTCACCAGCACAAGCTGGATCAGCAGCGGGATCGACCGGAAAATATCCAGCACAAAGGTCACAGGTGCGCCCCACCACGGGCCAACCTGATAGCGCAGAACCCCAAAGAAGATGCCGAAAATCGTGCCCAGAAAAACCGAGATCACCGTGACGAGGATGGTCATCCACGCGCCTTGCGCAAGGAAGATCACATCAGCCCATGACATTGACGTGCTAAACATATCCAACCCCCTCAATACCGAAAGAGGCGGGCTGCAAGCAACCGTGCGCCAAAATTAATGACTTTGACGATGATATAGAAAATCACCGCCGCGAGGGCAAACAGCTCGAACGTGCGGAACGTCAGCGCGTTCAGGTCTTGCGTCACGCCGTACAGGTCATAATTCATGCCAACCGTAACGCCCAGTGAGGTCATCAGCACCGCCCAGACCATCTGGTTTGTCATAGGAAGGAACGAGATTCGCAGCATTTGCGGCAGGATCACGTTGTTGAATGCCATGATCGGTGGCATTCCCAACGACCGCGCCGCACGGGTTTGCGTTTCGGGAATGGCCTTTAGCGCGCCGCGGAAATTTTCCGCCAGATAGCCTGCGTTGTTAAAGGTGATCCCGATTAGCAACGAGGTGAAGGGGCTGAAATGGATGCCGAAACTCGCAACGCCAAAATGTGCCATATAGATCTGGAACAAGGCAGGCGTGTTGCGTGCCACCTCGACCCAAGTCACGGCAATCGCGTTCAGAAATTTGTTTCCCGACAAGCGAAAGCCGGTCAGGGTGATGGCGAAAATGATGCCCAGCACCATCGACAGAATGGCCACTTCCATCGTGACCACCGCGCCTTCAAGCATTTGCGGAAGTCGGGCAAGCGCCTGATTCCATTGGAAGGTATAAGAGAACATCGCCACCTCTTTTCAGCCAGAGCAGAAAAGGCGCGCAGGTTGCCCCACGCGCCGGATTTTGGCGATTTGGTTAGCGCGAAACGCCCTTGACCGTCAGGTCGGCGGGGGTGCCTTCACCAACCCACTTTTTGTACAGCTCGGCATAGCGGCCGGTGCGAACCTGCTGGTTCACAAACAGATCAAGATAGTTGATCAGACCGTATTCCTGCCGCATGGTGAACAGGCCCACATAATCCGGCACCATCGGCGCTTTATCAATGATCGACACGCCGGGGAATTTGCCCGATTTCACGTTGGCTTCCGACACTTCTACAGTGGCAACAGTGGCCTCAATCTGGCCTTGGCTCAGTGCAAGGAAAACATCGGCTTGGGTCTGGTACGGACGGAATTCGCCAACGCCCCATTCCTTGATTTTGCCTTCCATCCAGATCGCTTCATAGGTGCCAGCAGTCGCGCCTACGGTTTTGCCCTTCATGTCTTCCCATGTTTTCATGCCAGCGCTGTCATTGCCGACCACGGCATTTTCAAACGCATAGTAAGGGATAGAAAAGCCAACGGTTTTAGCCCGCTCCAGCGTGTCCGAGGTGGACGCAACGCCAACGTCAACCCGACCACCCATCAGCGCGGGAATACGCTCGGGGAACGGGGTTTCAACGATTTCGGCCTTTACGCCAAGTGCGGCGGCAAGGTCGTTGCAATAATCAACGTCAAAGCCGACAGGGTTGTTGGCATCGTCGCGCATCCCCATTGGCGGGAAATCAAGCACAACGGCGCAGCGCAGCGTGCCCGACGAAATGATATCATCAAGCATATCAGCACTGGCAGCCGATGCCATGCAGGTTGCAGCAAGCATGCCGCCCAAAAGTACGGATTTTTTCATAAGTAACTCTCCCTTGGTGTTGGCCGTTTTTTGATTCGAATCTTCCAATTGACTATGTGGCCGCTTTGGTAACGGCGCAAGGCGAAATAAAGAGAATATACATTATGTATATTTAACCCCCCGCCTCACGTTCACAGGTTAACATTTAGTTATCAAAATACGGAATATTATGATATTTCATATGCTTACCAAAGTGTCCGCGCGCGGATACATCGCGGACAAACGCTTTTATCACGCTATCGGCAGCAGCTCTTGCGGCAGGTTTTGATAGGCCACAGGCCGCAAAAACCGCCGGATCGACAGCGTGCCGACACTGGTCGCGCCAAAATTCGTGCTGGCCGGATAGGGCCCGCCATGCACCTGAGCATCCACCACCTCTACTCCGGTCGGAAAGCCGTTCACCAAAACCCGGCCCGCCTTGCGTTCCAAAATCGGGCGCAACCTGCGGGCCGCCTCCATATCACCGGCATCCATATGCAAGGTCGCGGTCAACTGGCCGGCAAAACCCTTGGCAAGCGCTACCATTTCATCAACCGACCCGACCCGCACGATCAACCCAAGCGGGCCGAATACTTCCTCGGCAAGGTCGTGATTGGCCGCAAACGTTGCCCCCGAAACCTCGAACAGGTTCGGCCGCGCCTCGCGCCCTTCTGACTGCGCGGCCAGGATCGCTTTGACCCCTTTTGTGGCAGCAAAACGCGCCTCGCCGCTATGATATGCTGCCGCAATACCTGGTGTCAGCATCACCTGTGCGGCACTCTTTTCCAGTGCCTCCTTTGCAGCAGTGGTAAAGCTGTCAGCCTCTGGCCCGTCAATCACCACCGCAATGCCGGGGTTGGTACAAAACTGCCCTGCGCCCATTGTCAGCGACCCTGCCCACCCCGTGCCAATCGCCCCGGCCCGTGCCGCCATCGCGGCAGGCAGCAGGAACATCGGGTTCACAGATCCCAGCTCGCCGAAAAACGGGATAGGTTCGGGCCGCGCGGCGCACAGATCAAACAACGCCCGCCCGCCCGCCAAGCTGCCGGTAAAGCCCACAGCCTTGATCAACGGATGCTGCACCAGGCTGGTCCCGACCTCGCGCTTGCCACCCTGGATCAACGAAAACACACCCTTCGGCATCCCCGTCTTGTCTATCGCCGCTTTAATCGCCTCGGCCACAATCTCGGATGTACCGGGATGGGCGGAATGGCCCTTTACTACCACGGGGCAGCCCGCCGCCAGCGCCGCCGCCGTGTCACCCCCTGCCGTAGAAAATGCCAGCGGAAAGTTGGACGCGCCAAACACCGCGACCGGGCCGATGGGTTGCTGCATCATCACAATTTCGGGGCGCGGGGCGGGCTGCCGATCCGGCTGGGCCGCATCATGGCGGCGGTCAAGGTAGTCGCCTTTCAGAATATGGTCGGCAAACAGGCGCAACTGCCCCACGGTCCGCCCCCGCTCGCCCTGCAACCGCGCTGCTGGCAGGCCCGTCTCGGCACATCCAACTTCGGTAATTGCCTCGCCGCGGGCATCAATCTCATCCGCAATGGCGTGCAAAAAGGCAGCGCGGTCGGCGCGACTGGAGGAACCATAGGTCCAAAACGCATCCTCTGCCGCCTCTGCTGCGCGGTTCACCAAGGCAACGGTTCCCACGGAATAATCATGGGCCGCGCCCGTGGCCGGTTCCGATTTAAAAGTTTGCTCACCGGCGACCCATTCGCCTGCGATCAGGTGCTTTCCATGTGGGGTAAATGTCATGCTGTGGCCCTTTCCGGTTTCGGCCGCCCCGTATCGGGCGCTCTGTAATTTCCAAACCGGGGCGGCAGATAGCTTGCCCCGGCTGCTGGATCATGCATACAGTATGTATGCAATGATACAACCATTTTCAACCACAGACAGGTGCCCCGATGACCAGCGATATCACCCTGACCCCGACCGAGTTGATGCGAAAGGTCGAGGCGATCTTTCATGCCGCGGGTCTGCCGCCAGCCCAGGCCGCGCCCGTTGCACGGGTCATTGTCGCGGGCGAACGGGATGCCTGCAAATCGCACGGAATTTACCGGATTGAAGGCTGCCTTCGTACGTTAAAGCAAGGCAAGGTAAACCCCGATGCAACGCCGGTATTAACCCAAGATGCGTCGGCCATTGTGCGGGTTGATGCAATGGGTGGCTTTGCAAATGCCGCGTTTGAACTGGGGGCCCCTGCCCTCGCCGAACGTGCCAAAACGCTTGGCCTTGCAGCACTGGTCATCAACGATTGCACCCATTTTTCGGCACTTTGGCCCGAAGTAGAGGCGTTGACCGCCCACGGGCTTGCCGCGATTGCCATGTGCCCCAGCTATGCCACCGTGGCCCCGACGGGTGGCACCAAGGCGTTGATGGGCACCAACCCCTTTGCCTTTGGCTGGCCCCGCGCAGGCCACCCGCCCTATGTGTTCGATTTCGCCACCAGCGTGGCCGCACGGGGCGAGGTAGAGCTGCACCGTATCGCGGGCAAGCCGCTGCCCGAAGGTTGGGCGCTTGATGCCGACGGCCTGCCCACCACCGACCCTGTGGCCGCTTTGGACGGGGCCATGCTGCCCTTTGGCGGGCATAAAGGGTCGGCCATTTCCATGATGATCGAACTGCTGGCCGGCGTTATGATCGGCGACATGACCAGCCCCGAGGCCTTGGCCTTTCTGGGCGCAACCAACGTGGCCCCGCGTCACGGAGAGCTTATTATAGCCTTTAGCCCGGAACGGTTTGCCGCCACAAAAGGCGGGCTTGACCTTGGTCGTGCCGAAGCCCTGTTTGATGCGGTTCTGGGCATGGGCGCACGCCTGCCCTCTACCCGCCGCTTTACCGCCCGCGCCGAGGCCGATGCAAACGGCATTCACCTAACCGCCAATGAAGCCGCCCTGCTGGACAGGCTGGAGGCGGGCGGGTTGCGCGCAGTAAACTGACTTCAAAACAAAAGGCCCGCACGGTTGGGCGGGCCTTTCACAGTCATTAATTCCGGTTTCAGGCCACAGCGCCCGGCAGCTTGGACCATTCGCCGTACCATGTGCGGAACAGGCCCAACTGCGCCTTGGCAAAGCCTTTCTGGCTGTCTGAAAGTTCATCGGTTTCGATGAAATTCAGAGTGTATTCAGCGTCGCCGTTCAGAACCATCAGATATTTGAAAAACAAGACCAGATCCACGCCCTCGTCAAACTTTGACAAGACGGCAAGAGCTTGTTCCAATTCCAAAGCGCGCAGGCGGGCAATCGCGCTGCCTTTTGCTGCGGCTTCGGACAGGCGGACAAGATTCAACACCTCAACAGGCAAAACGCCACCGATGCCGGTGATTGCCCCCGAGGCCCCGCAATTGACGAAACCGTGTACCACAGCAGTATCAACACCCACCATGAATTGCACTTCGTCATCGCGGCTGGTGATGAATTCGGCGGCATAGGACATCGGCTCTGGTCCGCCAAACTCTTTAAAGCCGATCAGGTTTTTATGGTCCTTGCGCAGTTCAAAGAACAGGTCGGCACGGGTCGCAAAGCCGTAATGCGGGCTGTTATAGATCAAGGCGGGCAGCTTTGGTGCAGCCGCAAGAATCGCTTTGAAATGCGCCTTTTGCGCGGGAATCGAGGACCCGCGCGACAGAACCCGCGGGATCAACATAAGCCCGTGTGCACCTACTTTTTGGGCATGGGCCGCGTGGGCTACAGCAGCGGCCGAGTTCACAGCGCCGGTTCCCACGATCACCCGCAGACCGGCCTTGACCAGACGTTCCACGCCTTCCATTCGCTGCGCATCGGTCAGTAGCGGCCAATCGCCCATCGACCCGCAATAGACAACCGCCGACATGCCCGCCGCAACCAGCGCTTTGCCCTTGGCAACCAGCGCATCGAAATCGGGGCTGCGATCGGCTTTACACGGCGTCATCAAGGCAGGGATCGTGCCGGAAAAGATATTGGATGTCATCAGAAGGCTCCTTTTATGTGCGTGGTGGGCATGTGCGGGTCGGCAAGTGCAACACGCAATTTGCCGGAATCACGCGGGGTTTATGCAGCTATAAATTATTGCATACTCTTTGTCGACAGAAAATACACTACGGAATTCCCTTGCGACACTTGAACGCTGTTCGGAGTTCCAATATCCACACAGCAGGAAAAAGGATGCGGCATGGGCAATCTACCACCACCGGCCAAACCGGACCGCAAGCGCGGGTCAGGCGTCAAGCATGTCTATGACGTGCTGCGTGACGAAATTATTGATCTGGCGCTGGAACCCGGCAGCCCGATTGATGAAATCCAGCTTGCCGAACGGTTTGAGATGTCACGCACCCCTATCCGCGAGGCTTTGGTGCGTTTGGCGGCCGATGGATTGGTGACTACGCTTCCCAACCGCTCGACCGTGGTGTCGAACATCAATTTCCTAACACTGCACACCTTCTTTGACGCGCTGTCCCTGATGTACCGGGTGACCACACGTCTGGCCGCCGAATATCACACCGCCAAAGATCTGGACATTATCCGCGTCCGTCAGGCCGATTTTGCCCGCGCGGTGCATGAGCAGGACGCGCTGGCGATGATTGCGACGAACCGCGATTTTCATGCGGCAATCGCCGTGGCGGGCCAAAATACCTATTACGAAGGGCTGTTCATCCGGCTTTTGGATGAAGGTCGGCGCATTTTGCGGCTGTATTACCAATCCTATCAGGACCAGTTACCGCAGCAATATCTGGCCGAGCATGAAAGCATAATCGCGGCGATTGCAGCCCGCGACATTGACGGCGCCGACCGGCTTGCGCTTGAACATGCCAACCAGATTGTCACACAAATACAGCATTTGATCGCCATTGACCGGCGTCAAAAAATTGCCCTGTAGGCCAGCGGTAGCACAAAGCAGGCGCTCAGATCCCATGCGGGAAAAGCAGGTTCAGGAACGAAGGGCGCAATGGCCCCCCGTTCCCGGTTTCAAATTCAGAACGGGCTATCTGGGTAATAGAATTCAGCCGCATTGTCTTTGGTGATCAGAACCGAGCCGATTGTAAACTTGCCCGATACCGGAGCAGTTGAGGTCAGACCCACGGCCGTCAACTCAATAGCAGTTACAATCATCGACGGCGGATAGGTCACGTCAGCCGGGATCATCTTGTCCCCGTCGCGCACTTTCGCGATCATTTCCTTCATGCCGGCCCCGCCAAGCACAAACTGGATGTCGGTGCGGCCCGACTGTACAATCGCAGCCAAAGCGCCGACTGCCATGTCGTCATCCGACGCCCAGGCCGCATCAATC